>NZ_JASJVI010000004.1:0-124544 GCF_035019865.1 Cryobacterium sp. 10I5 | reverse complement strand
GGGCTGGGGCTGGCCGTGGGACTCGGACTAATTCAGGATCTGGGACTGGGCGTCGGTCTCGGTTGCGATCATCCGGGCGAGCTCGTCCGTCTCGATGCCGAGCACGCGCGCCTCGCGAACGAGCGGTTCGACGAAAAGCACGCGGAACGCCGCGTGACGCTGGGCGCTGAGCATCTCGCGGGCGCCTTCGGACACGAACATGCCGACCCCCCGCTTCTTGAACAACACACCCTGCTCGACGAGCACGTTCACGGCCTTGCCCGCCGTCGCCGGATTCATCTGGTAAAAAATCGCGTATTCACTCGCCGACGGAACCGCCGTGCCCTCGGGGTACGTGCCGGCCACAATGTCGTTGGCGATCTGCGCAGCGAGCTGCTGGAAGATCGGACTGCCTTCGGAAAACACGTGTACCCCTTTGGTCCATTACTACACTAATGAACCTATGGACCTCGGCCGGTTCTGTCAAGCGACTGCGGAGCATTCCCTCGCCCCGTCTTCAGGGGGAACCTGAAGACCCAAGACCGGGTCGCGTGGTTGACGATCGAATCCGAAAAACGCTCACACACACGGTTTTCGGCTGGCCTATGGATTTCAGACTAGAGTCGCCGCATGACTATGACGGGGAAGTCGCGCGGCACCTACGCCAAGACCGCTGGCCGACGGCAGGAAATCCTGGAGGCGAGCATCGAGGTCTTCGCCAACCACGGGTTCAGGAATGGATCGCTGCGAGAAATCGCCGAGCGGGTGGGAATGAGCCAGGCTGGTCTGTTGCACCACTTCTCGAACAAGAACGAGTTGCTCGCGGGCGTGCTCGAGCTGCGTGACGAACGCTCCGTGGCGCTCGTCCCCATCGACGAAACGCCCGGCATCGAGACGATTCGCGGCATGGTGCGCGCCGCGGAGTACAACGCCGAATATGCACCGGGGCTTGTGGAACTTCACTGCGTGCTCTCCGCAGAGGCGACCGCTCCAGAGCACCCGGCTCACCAGTACTTCGTCGACAGGTACACCTGGGTAGTTTCCCTGCTGTTCGAGGCATTCAGCAACGCTCAGGGTGCCGGTCAGTTACGCGAGGGAGTCGATCCGCGGAGCGCCGCCCGGTCGCTCATCGCGCTCAGCGACGGCCTGCAGGTGCAGTGGCTCCTCGCCCCGGACACCCTCGACATGGCGGAGGAGCTCCGGAGCTTCCTGCGCCCCCTCTTCACGGTCGACTTCTAGCTCACTCCCCCGGCGAACCGCACCTGCACTCCCACCAGTGCAAGGATGGGCAGGACTAGCGTGCGGGGCGGCCGGCCCCCTTCTCGCAGCATCCGCGGGGACAGACGTCGCCCCACCATATTCCGTGAAGTGTCGCAGATCGACGTTCGCGGGCCTCGTGAACGTCGATCTGCGACACCTCACGGGGACTCGAATGCTGGCGCTCGAGGGCGAGGGTCGCGAGGGCGGCGACGAAGGCCGGGTGGATGCCGGGGGTCGCGACGCGCTCCATGGCCAGTCCGAGGGCAGTTGCGGTGGCGGCGGCCTCGGTGTCGAGGTCCCAGAGCACCTCCATGTGGTCGGAAATGAAGCCGATCGGCACGATCACGACGGCCGTGGTGCCGCCTGCGGCGAGCGTGCGGAGGGCATCGTTGACGTCGGGCTCGAGCCACGGCATAGCCGGCGGACCCGAACGGGATTGGAATGCGAGCGACCAGGCCGGCGCCGACTCCCGGTCGGCAACCGAAGTGCCGCGATCACCAAGGTCCCCGGGGCCGGCGAGGGCCTCAGGGCTGCCGGGTGCGGCAGGATCGCCGAGGGCGGCCATCACGGCGGCGACGACGGCCCGGTGTTGGGCGAGGTAGGCCCCGCCCGCGCCCCAGCCGGCGTCGCGCGCACCGCTGCGCGCGGCATCCGCTGTCGGGATCGAGTGCGTCGTGAAGAGCACGTGGGCGCGGTCGACGGGCACGCCCCGCGCCGCGAGGCGTGCGAGAGCGGCACGCGCACCCTCCACGAAGGGCAGCACGAAGCCGGGCTCGTTCCAGTACGGGCGCACCACATCGATGCGCATGGTGTCGTCGAGTCGCGTGCCGTCGGCGGCCGTCGTCTCGAGCGCGCCGGCAATGTCTTCCCGGTACTGGCGGCAGCTCGAGTACGAGCTGTATGCGCTCGTCGTGATGGCGAGCACCCGGGTGTGTCCGGCAGCGGATGCCGCCCGCACGGTGTCCGCGAGCAGGGGCGTCCAGTTGCGGTTGCCCCAGTACACCGGGAGCGGCTCACCCCGGTCGGCCAGCTCGGCCTCGAGGGCGGCGCGCAGTGCCCGGTTCTGCCCGTTGACGGGGCTCACTCCCCCGAAGGCCCGGTAGTGGGTCGCGACGGTCTCGAGCCGTTCCTCGGGGATGCCGCGGCCGCGGGTGACGTTGCGGAGGAAGGGGATGACGTCGTCCTGGCCCTCAGGGCCGCCGAAGCCGAGCAGGAGCACGGCGTCGTAGGCGGCGGCCGGGGTGCGATCTGGCGCCGTACCCTGGGCGCGATCCGTCGCCGACTTCGGCCCAGGCCCTGCCCCTGGGTCCCGCCCACCGCCGAGGGTGGAGTCGCGTGGACGCTCCGACGCGGACTGCTCCCTAGAGGCGCTCACGCGGTCAGGCTCCCGCGCCGACGGGCGCGCCAGACCCGGGCGCGCCGAGCGCGGCATCCGTCCCCGGCAGGTACGGGCAGGCCGGGTCTTCGCCGAGGGGATCGCCGCTTGAGGCGAACGCGCGCGCGCGGGAGCCGCCGCAGAGGTCGGCGTATTCGCAGCTGCCGCAGCGTCCGGAGAATTCGGTCGCGCGGATCTGCTTGAGCAGCGGGTTGTCGCGGTAGATCTCGGCGAGCGGGGTCGTCTCCACGTTGCCGAGGCCGAGCGGCAGGAAGCCGGCCGGGTAGACCTCGCCGTCGTAGGCGACGAAGACGATGCCCTTGCCGTCGCGGGTCGACGCCGTCTGGGCGCGGGGCACGCCTTCCGAGGGGCCCATCAGGGACTCGAGCCGACCGGCCAGCCGTTCGTAGAGCGGGGTTGCCGGTGCCGGGTCTCCCGCACGGCGCCGGGCGACGACCCGGCGGAAGAACGGGGCCTCGACCGTGCGGATGATGAAGCCGTGCTGCGAGGCGTCGTAGAGGAAGTGGCAGATCTCCTCGTGCTCCTCGGGCGTGACGGCCTCCGTCGACACCCCGCGTCCCACCTGCACGAGGAAGAAGACCTCCCAGATGGCCGCGCCGGCGTTCTTGATCAGCGCCGCGACATCCGCCAGTTCGTCGACGTTCGCTCGCATCACCGTCGTGTTCACCTGCACGCTGAGCCCGGCGGAGGCGAGGGCGCGGATCGCGTTGACGGTGTCTTCGAAGTGGCCGGGGATGCCGCGCACGCCCTCATGGGTCGGCGCGCTCGCGCCGTCGAGGCTGATCGACACGGCCTTGACCCCGCTCGCGACGATCTTCTCGATCATCGCGGCGGTGAGGGTGGGCGTGACCGAGGGTGAGAGCGCCGTCGGCAGGCCGAGCCCGGTGGCGTACTCGACGAGCTCGAACAGGTCGGGGCGCATCAGGCAGTCGCCGCCGGTGAGCACGAGGATCGGGTACGGCCGGCCGAAGCCGGCGATCTGGTCGATCAGGTCCTTGCCCTGGGCGGTCGTGAGTTCGCCGGGCAGCGCCTGCATCGTCGCGCTCGCGCGGCAGTGCTTGCAGGCGAGGGCGCACGCCCGGGTCGTCTCCCAGAAGACGAGCATCGGGCGCTTCGAGTAGTCCGGCCCGGGGCCGCGGCGGGCGGCGGGCAGGGTCGGCAGCACGGCGGGGTGGCCGAGCACGTGGCTGCGGGTCGGGTCGAGGACGTCGACACCGATCGCAGCGGATGCGGTGGCCTCCGTGGACGCGACGGATACGGCGGACGCGGCGGTGCCGGTCAACCGGACGGATGCGATGGGCGCAACGGGCGCGACGGTCACGGCCGCCGCGGCAGTTGGGGTGGCGGCGCTCATGACACGACCTCGCTTGGTGCCTGCGCCGCGGCAATGGTGCCCGCGGCGATGCTCTCGGCGATCCGACGGGCGACGCGCTCGGCGTCTGCGATGCAGCTCGCGAGGCCGACCCCACGGTACCCCGACCCGGTCAGGTGCACGCCGGGCAGTCCGGCGAGTTCCCGGTCGGCGGTGTCGAGACGACCCTGGTGCCCGACGACGTACTGCGGCATCCCGAGCGGCCACCGCTCGATGTGGTGGGCGGTCGGTCTCCCGGTCACGCCCAGGGCGTCCACGAGCTCGGCGTGCACCTGACCCACGAGCGTCGTGTCGTCGAGGCCTGCCCAGCGGGTGTCCCCGGCGCGCCCGACCATGCAGCGGATGAGGACGGTCGCCTCATCGGCCAGGTGCGGCCATTTGTTGCTCGAGACGGTGCAGCCGACCACGAGCTTGCCCTCGACCGGCGGCACCAGGAACCCGTTGCCGCCGAGCGGGCGGCCGAGCGCCGAGCGCGGGTAGGCGAGGCAGATCGTCGCGACATCCGTGTATGGGATCCCGGCGAGCGCGGCCCCGAGCACGGGGCTCTCGGCCAGGAGCAGTCCGGCGGCGACGAACGCGGGGGTGGCGATCACGACGGCATCGGCCTCGACACTCGTCCCGTCCGAGAGACCCACGAGGTAGCCGGCGCCCTCGCGGGCGAGACTCGTCGCGGCTGTGCCCAGGCGGATGTCGTCGCCCGCCGCACGCGCGGCGAGCGCGTCGATGAGGCGTCCGAGGCCGCCCTCGACAGTGACGAGGGTGGCCCCGCCGGCCCGGGCGAGCCGGGGTGCCGCACCGACGGACGCCGTCGCCCGGGACCCGGCCGCGGCATCCCCCGCCGTGGCGATAGCGGCGGAGCCAGAGGGGGAAGGGGCAGTGGCCCTGGTGCTGGCGGCCGTCGTGCTGGCGGCGCCAGAGTCGGCGGCGGCAGTGCCGGCAGCGAGCGCGGCCGCGGCCTTCGCGGCCCCGGCACGGCGCCGACGGCGGAGCGAGAGGTTCAGGCTGCGGTTGCCGCGGGCGAGCACCTCGATGTCCGGGGCGGTGCTGTGGGCACTGAGCTCGTCGGCGCGGCCGGCGTGGATGCCGCCGAGGAGCGGGTCCACGAGCCGGTCGAAGACCTCGCGGCCCATGCGCGGCACCACGATCTCGGCGATGGTGGGGTCGGCGGGCAGCGTGCGCCCGGTCGGCAGCACGAGGTCGAGGAGCACCCGGGCGAAGCCGAGCGGTGAGAGCAGGCGCGACTTCAGCAGCGGCAGGAGTCGGTCGGGGATGCCGAACACGGTTCCGGTGGGCAGCGTGCGGAGGCGGCCGCGGGACCAGATCCGCGATCCCCCGCTCGCGGGTGCCACGACGAGGTCCGCGAGGCCCAGGTCGGTGAGGAGGTTCACGGCGACCGGTGCGCGCACCATCAGCGCATCGGGGCCGGCGTCGACCGAGTGCCCGGCGAAGTCCTCGGTGACGATCTTTCCGCCGAGGCGGGGCGAGGCTTCGACCAGGGTGATCAGCACCCCGTCCCCGAGCGACTGATGCAGATAGTGGGCTGTCGCCAGTCCGCTGATTCCGCCGCCGACGATGACGACCCGGGGTCGAGAGAGCACGTATGGTCCTTCCGTTGCCGGTGGACCGGCACAGTCGGAAGGCTGGAGCACACCGTTCCATCGATCCTACGGCTCGGCTGGAAAGGGTTTTCCGACACTAGTGTCGGCGTCCCGGGGAAGCAGCACCCGGCATCCGCTTGCGAAATGCAGGATCAGGGCCGCATCGAGGCTCCCCCAGCCTCAGCGAACCGATTCTCCTGCATTTCGCACGGATGCCGCGGCGACCCGCGACCGCAGCTACGGCTACTTCGCGTGCGACTCCGTCTTCTGCAGCTGCCACTCGAGGTCGTCGGGCGAGAGGTTGGCGTCGCGGAAGGCATCCGTCAGCGGCAGCTGCAGGCGCAGGTCGGTGCCCAGGCAGAGGGCGGCGTGGCCGGACTTCAGCTTGAAGTCGAGCACGTGGCCGCCGGCGCTGCGGTCGTCGGTGACGAAGTGGGCGTGGCAGCCGGGAACGCCGATGCCCTGCTCGTAGAGCGGGGTGCGGAAGCCGACGATCGTGCCGGTCACGTTGTGCAGCTCGACGATCGCGTCCTCGTCGGTCGCCTCGACCATCGGGCGATACGGCTTCTCCTGCTTGACGACGGTGCGCATGGTGATCCACTCGTATTCGGCGTCGATCCGCAGCGCGTACATGTAGTTCTCTGACGACGTCATGTGGTCGATGAAGGCGGATGCCTCGGCCCGGAGCACGCCCTCCGGCAGGTCGCTCTCAACGTGAGGGACGAAGTTCGTGACGACCGCGTACGGCGTGTGCGCGCCGAGGTCGGCCTTGGAGACGCCGCCGTCGGCGCGCAGCTGGTAGCAGCTGCCGTCGAGGATCAGCATCTCGCCGTCGAGCCCGTTGAAAGTGCCGATGCCGAAGCTGCCGTGGCCGAGCAGGTCGCGCACGGTCATCTCGCCCTCATAGACGCCGTCGAGCAGGGCGCTCATCAGGCTCGTTTGGAAGATCTCGTGGCGGGAGACCGTGAAATCACTCATTGCAGCACATCGCTTTCCAGATCAGCCATGAGCTCATCCCGGTTGTTTCGGTAGTCGACGCGCACGTCGATGATGCTCGGCCCCGGCTCGGCCATGGCCTGCTTCAGCACGCCGGCGAAGTCGTCGAGGTGCGTGACCCGGTAGCCGTGGGCGCCGAAGGATTCGGCGTACTGGACCGCGTCGTAGTCGCCGAGCTGCACGCCGGAGGTGCGGCCGTACTTGCCCTGCTGCTGGAACGCGACCATGTCGTAGGTGCCGTCGTTGAAGATCACGTGCGTGAACGTCGAGCCGAGGCGCACCGCGGTCTCGAGTTCCATCGCCGAGTAGAGGAAGCCGCCGTCGCCCGAGACGGAGACGACCGGAGTGCCGGGCCGCACGAGGGTCGCGGCGATCGCCCACGGCAACGCCACGCCGAGGGTCTGCTGCCCGTTCGAGAACAGCAGGGTGCGCGGGTGGTAAGTGCGGAAGTGCCGGGCCATGTAGATGTAGTGCGAGCCGACGTCGCAGAGCACGGTCGTGTCATCGGGCAGCAGCTTGCGCATGGCGAGGGTCAGGGCCGCGGGGTGCACGCCCTCCGACTCGTCGTCGTTCCAGTGCGGTTCGTCGGCCTCGGCGAGGCGGGCGCGTTCGGTGGCGACGACAGTGGATGTCGCGGCACTGAGCTCGAGGCCGTCGATCTGCCGGGCGAGCGCGTCGATGGTTTCGGCGACGTCGCCGCGCAGCTCGACCGTCGGGCGGTAGTAGTCGTCGAGGTCTGCGGAGAGCTCGTCGAGGTGGATGATGCGGCGCTGGTGGTCCTTGTTCCACTTCGAGGGCTCGTACTCGACGAAGTCGTAGCCGATCGCGAGGATGAGGTCGGCCTTGTGCAGCAGGATGTCGCCCGGCTGGTTGCGGAACAGGCCCACCCGGCCGAGGTAGTGCTCTTCGAGCTCGTGGGACAGCACGCCGGCCGCCTGGAACGTCTCGACGACGGGCAGGTCGGCGACGCCCAGCAGGCGATGCAGGGCAGCGGTGGCCCGGTCGGACCCCGCACGTGCGCCGGCGAGGATGACCGGGAATGTCGCGTTCTTCAGCAGTTCGGCGGCGCGCGTGACGCTCTCCGCCGGGGCGGCGCCGAGGCGCGGCACCCAGTGTGGGCCCGTCATCGAGACGGTCGTCGTGTCGACGAGCACGTCGTACGGGAGCACGACGGCGGCGGCGCCCTTGGGCTCCTGCGTCGCGCGGCGGAACGCGTTGGCGATGGCCTCCGGCACGTTGTCGGCGACGCTGACCTCGCCCGCGGACTTGGTCACGGCGGAGAGCATGCCGACGGCATCCATGGACTGGTGGGTGCGCTTGAGTCGGTCGGCTCGGGAAACCGCGCCGCAGATCGCGACCATCGGGTCGCCCTCCGTCGTGGCCGTGAGCAGCCCGGTCGCGAGGTTGGAGGTACCGGGCCCGCTCGTGACGAGCACAACCCCGGGCTCCCCGCTCAGCCGGCCGACGGCGGCGGCCATGAAGGCCGCGTTCTGCTCGTGCCGGCAGACGATGAGTTCGGGGCCGTCGTCGACGAGGGCGTCATAGACGGGGTCGATCTTGGCGCCGGGAACGCCGAACACCCATTTCACCCCGTGGGCCTTGAGCACCTCGACGACCCGGTCGGCCGAGCGGCGGGGCGCGGCGGGCGCACCGAGGCCATCCGTTGCTGCCGAGTTCGGGGCCTGTGCCTCCGCTGCCGGCGTCGGGGTCTCCGCCACGGGGCTGCTGCCCAGGACAGTTGAATTGTTCGTCACGTCATGCCTTCCGGTTCGCCGTTCGAGCGGCTCCCTGTATCTATCGTCTCGCTCGGACAGATAAGAAACAACGCCGAATGGTGATGGAATCAATCTCCAAATGAGATGATTCAGGAGTGGATGTGCGACAGTTCGAATTCTTCAGCGCGGTGGCGAGCGAACTGAGCTTCACACGCGCCGCCGATCGGCTCACGATCGCGCAGTCCGCGGTGTCCGCAGGGGTGCGCGCACTCGAGAACGAGCTCGGCGTCGAGCTCTTCGACCGGAGCCGCAGGCAGATCCGGCTCACCTCGACGGGCGAGCTGTTGCTGCCCAAGGTGCGCGAGGCGCTCGACGCCGTGAACGGGGTGCGCGACGCCGCCGAGGAGACCACCCACGCGATCACCGGGTCGATCGTGATCGGACTGATGACCTCGGTCACCCTCGTCAACGTGCCGAGGCTGCTCGGGCTGTTCCGCACCGGCCACCCGGGGGTCGGGGTGCGGCTGCGGGCGGCCCGGCGCGGTTCGGCCGGGCTCCTCGACGAACTCGCGACGGGCGAACTCGACCTCGCCTTCCTCGCGCTCAGCGGGCCCGTGCCCGTCCAGCTCCTCGCCGCCCCGATCTCCGCGTCGCCGATGGTGCTCGTGGTTCCGGCCGATCACCGCCTCGCGACGGCCGGGCGAGTCGGTCTCGACCATCTCGGCGACCTCGCGCCCGAGGAGTTCATCGACCTGCCGCCCGGCTATGCGAGCCGGCAGATCGTGGACGAGACCTTCGCCGCGGCCGGTCTCGAGCGCCGGGTGATGATCGAGGTCTCCGACATCGGCACCGCCGCCGAATACGTGACCAACGGGCTCGGCGTCGCCCTGCTTCCCGAATTCGCCGCCCGCGATGCCCGCAACGTGCGACGCCTCCCCGTCGCGGGCATGCCCGACTTCACCGTCTACCTCGCGGCGTCGCGCACGCGGCGGCTCTCGGCGGCGGTGCGTGCCTTCATCGACCTGGCCCTCGCCGACGACGAGACCGGCGCGATCCGGTGAGGTTCCCCCAACCGATTCGACGGAGTTTTTGATGAAAACAAGCGTGGGGCGTCGACTGAAGAGCTTTCCGGGGAAATTCTCCGTCGAATTGGTTCGCGCTCGCGAGGTAATGCGCTGATGCCCCGGCTCGTGGTCGTGCTCCCGCTCGCGCCGCTCGCTGTCGGCGACACCTTCCTGGTGCGCGGCTGGCCCTTGCACGTGACGGTGCTGGCGCCGTTCCTGACGGATGCCGCGCCCGACGTGATCGCGTCGGCCCTCGCGGCCGCGGCATCCGCCCTGCCCGCGCTGAGCGTGGTCGCCGGCGGCGGCGAACGCTTCGGGCGCCGCCACGACATTCCCGTGACCGTGCTCGAGCCGAACCCCGAGCTGACCGCGCTGCACGACCTCGTGGTCGCGGCCGTGCGCCCGTTCGCGGCTGCGCCCGGCGAGGCAGCGTTCACCGGGACGGAGTTCCGGGCGCATGTCACCGACAAGCACCACGCGCGGGTGGCGACCGGCGACACCCTCGAGCTCGGTCAGCTCGCGCTCGTCGACATGGCGCCCCGGGCCGACCCGGCCGGCCGCGCCGTGCTCGCGACGATCCCCCTCCGCCCGCGCCCATCAGGCGCCTAGCCGGCTCGGAAACCGTGACCGCGGGTGCGGCCCTGGCTGCGGAGTGTGGTCGCGCGCTTGCAACACGAGATGGCATGGTCGCGTCGGGTGCGTTCACCGGAGCCGACGGTGGCTAACTCAGGAGATATGTGGCCGACGAATCCCGGAAGCCCGGAATCTCAAGGCCGCAAGCCAAGCACCCCACCGGTCTTCCTGAGTTAGCCACCGTCGCACGCGACCGCGTCAGGCGGCGAGCGGATGCGCCGCGAAGAACCTGAGGACGGCATCCGTCGCCCAGTCGCTCTCGAGGAAGTAGCCGTGCCGCAGCCCGGGCAGCTCCCCGAATGCGGCATTCGGAATATGGTCGGCGAGACGTTCGCCGTTCCCGGGAGGTGTGACCTCGTCGGCGTCGCCATGCAGCACGAGCGTGGGCGCGGTGATGCCGGGGAGGTGGTCCCAGGCGTCGTGCCCGGTGCTCGCACCGAACAACAGGCGCCGGGTGTGGACAGAGGACGGGCGCACGAACATGGCCGCGACGAGCTCCGGGTGGGACGCGATGAAGGCATCCGTGAAGAACAGCGGGCCCATGGACATCGCGTCGCCGCGGGCCATGAGCTGGGCGACGTCGGACGTGCGGGTCAGGCCGCGGTGATCGCCGCCGCTCGTCGCGCCGAGCACGAGGGCACCCAGGCGATCCGGGTGGTTGATCGCGAACCACTGTGCGACCCGGCCGCCCATCGAATGCCCGTAGACGTGTGCCCGGTCGATTCCTGCGGCGTCGAGCACGGCGACCACGTCCTCGGCGAGCGCGGCCATCGTGAAGCGCTCGTCGGCGCCGGGCTCGCTGTCGCCGACTCCGCGGGTGTCGAACGTGATGACCCGGTGCCGGGTACCGAGCGTCGGCAGCAGCGGAGACCACGAGCGGCTCGAGACGCCCTGCCCCGCGATCAGGACCACGGGGTCTCCGGCCCCGACACCGGTGTCTGGGCCGGTCGACGACCAGGCGATGCGGGCGCCGTCGGGCGCGAGGGCGTACTCCATGGATGCCTTCCGAGCGGGGCCTGGGACTCCCCCATCGTAACGAGCGCACCGGGGAGGGCGCCGCCGGGCTCAGCCGATGAACGTGCTCGCCGTCACCTCGAACTCCTCGACGCCGACGACCGTCAGATGCTGTTCGGCGCTCGAGTCAGCGCGAATGGACTCCGCGGGCTCTCTGCTCCCCGCGAGGGAGTCCTCCGAATCCCAGAGCGTGATGGCCAGGGCCGTGTCGCCGTCCGTGCCCTTGAGGAAGTACATGCCGCGGCAGCCGGGGTTCGCCAGCACCCGCAGCATGGTCGCATTCTCATTCGCGTGGGGGTCGGTGTCTGGGCCGGTCCTGAAGGTGCTGATTCGGGCATACATCGTCAGGACTCCACCATCATCACGACGGTTTCCGGGCGGACGCCGTCGAACTGCATCGCCTCCGCCACGACTTCGGACGCCATCACCCGCTGGAACACGTCCATGTCGGGTACGTCGGCGATCAGCCCGACCCGATGGTCGTCGGTCGGGTCGATGAAGGTTTGGATACTGATGCCCAGTGGCCCGAACACCTCGTCGCGCCGAGGTGAGTCGAGCCAGTGCTCGACGTCGTCGACCTCGTGGAATATCAACACCGTTGTCATGATTGCCTCTCTCGGTTCCGACGCTGGGACAGGAGAACCGTTGGCTCGCTCCTCCGCGAACCCGCGATCGTGGCGACCGTAGCGCCGCTGCCGTCCGAGCGATAGGGACCGCAACGGCTAGGGCGAGCACATACCGATTGAGTGTTAGTCGGCGAACGGTTCCAGCCCGGTCGCCTGGACAGAGAGCGTAAACAGGCGCTCGGCGGCGTCTGCGTCGATGGCCCATTCTTTGACCCCGCCGGCGATCGCGTCGGTGTGGTCCGGCGAGACGATGCCCTTGATGGAGCAGTCCTCGCAATACACCCCGCCACGTTCGACAAGTTCGGGCGCGGTCGCGGCCCACAGCGCGGTCGCTGCACCCTGGGCGGGGGTCTTGAACAACGGGTTCGGGTCGCCGTTCTCGTCGATCCATTTTCGCCGGAGCAGCTCCTCGCGCGGCATGTGCCGCTGAAGGTCTGTCATGATGCCACCGGGATTCACGGAAAACGCGTGGATGTCGCGGGCGGCGGAGCGCGCATCGAGCGCAACGGCGAACAGTGCGTCTGCCGTCTTGGACTGGCCGTACGCAACCCACGGGTCGTACGGTGTGTTCTCGAAGTTGATGTCGTCGAACAGCACCGGGGAGAGGTAGTGGGCCGTCGAGGAGTACGCCACCACGCGGGCACCCGGGCGCAGTTGGCCGGCCACTCCCGCGACGAGAGCGAAATGTCCCAGGTGATTGATGCCGAACTGGGACTCCCACCCCTGCGGCGTGCGCGACAGCGGCGAGGCCATCACCCCGGCCGCGTTGATCATGATGTCGATCGGAGTGCCCGCGTTGCGCACTGCGGCGGTGAAGGCTGCGACCGAGTCGAGATCGCCGAGGTCCATCTGACGGACGGTGACGCCGGGCACGTTCACGAGTGCAGCCGTGGCGGCATCCGGGCGGCGGGCCGGCACCGTGACGGCGACACCTGCGGCGGCGAGCGCCTTGACCGTCTCGAGTCCGAGGCCGGAGTAGCCGCCGGTGACGATGGCGGTCTTCCCCCCGAGGTCGCGGCCGGCGAGGACCTCGGCGGCGGTGGTGCGGTAGCCGAACTCGGTGGCCAGCGGCTGCTGGCGGGCGGTGATGTCGTGCGTTGCAGTCATACCCGCCATGCTAAGGTCTAGAGTTCACTCTAGGTCAAGGACGGATCTCATGATGGCAGAGGCGACCATAGCCGAACGCACCTACACGATCGGCGAACTTGCCGCCATCTCCGGACTGAGTGTTCATACGCTGCGCTGGTATGAGGCGCAAGGCTTGTTCCCCCGCGATATCCCACGCACACCCGGCGGTCAGCGGATCTTCGGCGACGAGGCCGTGCGCTGGTTGGCGCTGCTGAACCGACTGCGCGATTCGGCCATGCCCGTGGCCGACATGGCCGAGTACTCCCGACTGGTTCGCGCTGGCGAGGGCAACGAGGCCGACCGGATCGCGTTGATGGAATCGCACGCGCGTTCTCTCGATGCCCAGATCGAGGAACTCATCGCCTGCCGCGAAGTCATCCGGGACAAGATCGACTTCTACCGTCGGGCAGTGGCAAGCAGGACGTGACTGCCCACTGGGACGCGCTCAAGCGGTCAGATCCGGGCGTACGCGGCGGCGGATGCGCTCAGGGACACCGCGACGCAATAGGCGGTCGCCGGGCCAAGCAGGGCGACCGACCCCGGCATCGATGTCGCGAAGATCAGGATCAGGGCAACGATGCCCAGTGAGAGGACGCTGCCGATGACGGTCACCAGGCCGGAGCGGCGCGAGCTGATGAGCGCGGTCAGGACCATGACCGCGCAGATCACGCCGAACACGATCAGGGGCGGGCCGGATTCACGGGGCCAGCCCTGCCACAGCACCGTCACGATGCCGGCGAGCAGAACGCCCGGGACGAGTGCGAGCCAGCCCCAGAGCCGGGCCGCCTGCCGCCCGCGATGGTCTGTCCACGTCGACAGCAGGCCGGCCACGGCGACACCGGCCACAACGGAGAAGAGCTGCACGACGGCCGTCACGATAATGAACAACCGCCCCGTGGATCCGAGCAGGACCCGGTCGGGCTCGCCCAACCCGTAGACGAAGGACACCCAGGGCAGGGCCGCGCCGACCGCGATGATCCCGATCCGGCCCACCTGAACGGATGCCCGCGCCCACCACACGGGACGCGTTCCGGTCACGACGTACATCGGTTCCCCCTCCATGGGGCACCCCCGGCCCTGACCGGCACTTTAGCTAGTCCCGGTAGCCGTTTGATGAACATCCGGCGGCGAACGGCCTCACACCACGTCGAGGCATCGCCCGCGCGAATCTAGGGCGGGTGACGCTATGTCGGAGATTTTCGCGACTCGCGGCATCCGCTGCCCGGAATCGCGGCGCGTCGCGAGAATCTCCGACTTCACGACGACGGATGCGCCGGGCGCCACGCGCGCTGAGCCTCGCGCGCCCGGAATCGCGGCAAGGAGAGTGCCGCCCCGCAAGGAATGACGCAGTGAATCGCACCGGGGAACGGCGGCTGAAGGGAGCCGCCTGTCAGAATCGAACTGACGACCTTCTCATTACGAGTGACCTCGGGGCCCTTGATCCTGCGCGGGCAAAATCTGAAACGCCTGATAGATAGGCTATTTAGAGCACAGCTCAATCACCAGAAAACGCCTGATTTGCCCACAGATGTGGGCAAAATGTGGGCAGAGAATGGGGGTTTGGCCACGCCATTCGACGTTTTCAGTACCCGTCTTTGCGGTGGTCGACGTTCACCGCCAAGACGACCAAAGCATCGTCCAGGATCTGCACGAGCACGCGGTAGTCCCCGATCCGGTATCGCCACACCCCGGAGTGGTTCGCTGTCAGCCCTTTGCCGCGTTGGCGGGGATCCTCGAGGCTCTCGATGTCCTCGAGGTACGAGAGGACGCGCCGCTGCACAGCGCGGTCCAGCTTCTTGAACTGGCGATCGAACTGCTCGGTGGTCTCAACGCGCCACCGCGAAGTCACAGCTCAGTCTCGGCTTTCAGGGCTGCGAGCGGGCGAGAGCGGCTCCCAGCAGCCTCGAAAGCGTCCAGCGACTCGTCCGCCGCGAACGCGTCCTCCAGATCGGTCAGGTGCTCGCGGAGCGCGGCCCGGACATAGAAACTCTTCGAACGCCCCGTGCGCTGCGACAGCTTCTCGAGACGCTCTTCCTCCTCGGGCGTGAGCCGGATCGAGATCGTCATGACGCCACCTTCCGATGTAAGACATGTTTACATATAGTTTACGACTACCTGACCCCGTTTCTCGCTGCTCGCGAGGCCCATCTCCACGATGCGGGTCACTTCGCGGTGCGCGACGGATTGTTCTACTAGTATTTAGAACATGTTGTTTCGGCTGGACGCTGCGTCCACGGTCTCGCTCGCAGATCAGATTGCCGTCCAAGTGCGGCTGGCGGTCCTCAACGATGAGCTCAAAGCCGGGGAGCGTCTTCCGCCGGCCCGCGAGTTGGCTGCTGCGTTGAAGGTCAACATGCACACCGTGCTTCGCGCATACGGCGTGCTCCGCGATGAACGCATCATCGAGATGCGTCAGGGCCGAGGAGCTTGGGTTCGCCAGGACGTCGAACCCGGTTTCGTGCGGTTGACCGAACTCGCTGAGCAGTTCCTCACCGA
Organism: Cryobacterium sp. 10I5; assembly: GCF_035019865.1. Taxonomy (NCBI): domain Bacteria; kingdom Bacillati; phylum Actinomycetota; class Actinomycetes; order Micrococcales; family Microbacteriaceae; genus Cryobacterium; species Cryobacterium sp. 10I5. The sequence goes on along the minus strand of NZ_JASJVI010000004.1, from coordinate 109,267 downwards.
AGCACGGAAACTAGGACTGTCCCAGCCAGAGATCCGCCGACTGATCGAAGGGGTCTAACCATGGATGCACACAGTTCCGGACGAGCACGCGCTCGTGATGTCCTCGCTGCGGTCACTGTCTGGGTCCCCCTCGCCGTGGTGGTCACGACCTGGCTCAGCTGGCGGGCAGAGCTCCCGTCTGACCTGCCCCGCCAGTGGGGTAGCCATGGGGTTAGTTCGACGTGGCCGACTGGGGTGGCCATCGCGATCTTCACGGTGGTCAGCCTAGGTTCGGCCGTCATCGCGACCTTCGCGCTGCGGGAGAGCGCTGCCGCCCGTCGCCGCAAGACGTTTCTTTGGAGCGGGTTCGCGGCGGGGGTGGCAACCGGATCCTGGCTGCTGATTGCCGGATCAACGATCACCTCCGGTCCCGGCGCGGAACCGCAGATCGGTGCGTGGCCACTGCTATTCATGGCGCTGCTGGGGTACGGCCTTGTCCCGTTGCTGCTTGCGCACCGGTGGGTGGCTCCAGAACTCGACCAGCATCCGGTCGAGGTCGTGCTTGCGCCGACGGAGACCGGGGCCTGGATCACAACCGTCACGGTTCCATTGTTCGCGATTGTGAGCGTCGCACTGCTCGCCGCCGCAGCGACAATACTCATCGTGACGGGAAGAGACGGCGGACCTGCGGCGGATGTCTTCGGCGGTGTTGTTCTTCTGGTTCTGGGCGTCCTTATGCTTGGGTTCGCTCGACTCCGGATCAGCGTGGACTGGCGAGGCCTCAAAGTTGTCACTTGGTTCCTGGGCATCGCACTGAAGACAATCCCGCTCACGGAAATCGAGTCCGTGCACACCGACACCCTGGAACCCATGAACTGGGGAGGGTGGGGCTACCGATTCATGCCCGGGCGGTCAGCGATCATCCTCCGCACCGGACCAGGGGTCGTCGTCACTCTCACCAACGGAAAGCAGTTCGCGGTCTCCCTCGACGAGCCCGAGACACCCGCAGCGCTCCTGTCAACGCTGAGCACTCCCGCACACTAGCTGCGGCCGCCCAAAGGTCCCGGTGCAGCTTCCCGCCCGAACCCGGGCTGCGGGTGAAACTGTCTTCGTCAGGGAGTTGCCGACGCACCCAGCTCCGTTGCGACCTGCTTGGCCTCTGAAGCAGTCCCGAACGCAAGTGTCACGCTGCTGGTCGTGAGGGAATCCTTAACGAGAGGCGCGGAGAGTACCCGGCCGTTGAGGACGATCGCCAAGTGCTTGTCGATGGCCTCCTTGGAGGCATTTTCGAGTGTGCTGGTATCTGCCTTGTTGAGCTCAAGGGTGACAACGTGCGACGATCCATCATCCGCGGGGAGCGAGACGGTGGTCGGTGTGACGACGCCCAGCGACTTTGCCAAGTCGTAGGTGATGGCGCCCGCTCTGTCGCACGCGCTGGCCGGGCCGTCTGAACTCAGGGTTGGTGCGCTACAGGGACCGTCCACCGAAGAGATCACGAGACGCAATTGCAGGGACTTGCCCGGCGAACTGGTGTCACCCACGGCCGTGCTGCTGCATCCGGCAAGGATGGCCACTACGGCGACCACGACGGTTAAGCGCGTTGCCAAGGTGAAGGTCGAACTGAAATGACCGTGCTGTCGTTTCATACTGATCTGCCTTCTGTGAAGCGGCACGCCTCAGGCGCATGACGCAGATGTGCCTGAATGGTCCCGTGCACGTATCAGAATGTCAAGCAATCGTCGTCGGATCTGGTGCTCTTGCTCAAGTCGGGCGCGTACACGCCGGTTGGCGGCCATTTCATCCCGGCACGCATGGGCTACAAGAAATTTGGTCACGCTGGGGCTCTGCGTCGTCGCTCAAGCCAGCAGCATCTGTCAACGCACTCGCAGATAAGCACATTGCGGCGGGCCACTCTCCCTGTCCAGCAAGTAGGGTGAAGAAATGCGAAGCGGTCGAGGGCTTTTCCCCTGGTGGGTGACGCGAACGGTCTTCTTGGCCGGCGTTATGGCACTCACCTCATTCGCCCTTCGTTGCGTTCTCAGTTCGGCGTCGGGTTTGACCTGGGTACTGATTCCCGTCGGACTTGCACTCGTCGCGCTGGCGACCCGTGGACCGTGGGACAGCGCTGCCAGTGGTCGAAATCGGTCGGTCCTGGGATTAAGGGCACGTCCCGACGAGAATCGCTGATCAGTTATCTGCAGCGGTCGTAGCCGGGTTCTCCTGGCTATTCGACTAAAGCTCGCCCTACGTCTCGTCGAAGCAATCGTCGGCCTTGTCGATCATGCCCCCGATCCCGGCGAGATATTGGGGAATGACGACGGCGGGGCCGCTCCAGCGTTACGCTCCTTCGTCAGTGAACTTGTGAACGGGCGACGGGTCCGCCGTCGTGTCATCGGAGTCCGGATCATCGGACTGTTCACGCGTCCACGAACCGAAGGTGGTAACGACGAAGACGACGACGCCCCAAAGGAGCGCCAAAAGGTAGAGGAGAAAAGGGGGGCCAATTCCGCTGTGTCCGCCGGAACTCGCCTGCAACGCAGTGAGGACGTCAACGGCCCATTGCAGCGAGATGGCTGAGGCAATCAGGGCAAGCACACCATGGGTGAGCGCTGCGGAGCGGCGCCTGATGTCTGCTCCGACGAAGATGAGGACGACTATTGCCACCACGCCGCAGCCGACTGCGGGCAGCAACGACAGCCAGAACAACACCGTCGACGATTGAAACGAGTCTGCCGCACCGGTCCCGCTCCAATGCGCCGGCACCTGGCCGGGTACGTTCCGCCACACGGTGCGGATCGTCACAAGGGCCGCGGCCGGAGCCCACACCAGAATCGGCCCGAGCAGTGCACCAATGGGTAGCCGCTGCCGTGCTGGCGCCTTCGTGCTCGTCGTCATGTGCGGGCCACGTGATTCGCTCGGAAAGTCGCCCAGATCAGCGGGCATACGATTGCGAAGGCCGCGACCAAAACGAGCATCATCATGGTCTGAACCTAATGCACCATCCGCGTGTAGGTGAAGGCGAGCGATGCTCGAAGAGCCGGAAGCGCCGATACGTAGCCCAGGTCGCCCACTTCCACGACCGCCTCTCACCTCGCGATCTCCGGCACACCTGGGGTGCTTTGGGCTGGCGTGACGAGGTCGGACTGAGACCCGATCCAGTGGCCGCGCTTATCGAAAGCGATCGTGGCGACGAGTCGCGGGCGTTCGGTACGGAAGATGAACCTGTCCGCCTCGCGACTCACGACCCGGTAGGCATCCGCGGTGCAGAAGTAAACGACCTTCGATATCCCTTCCTGCGTGAGGCGCCTCGCGTGGTTCTCGTGGATCAGTTTGTACCGCGACGCGGACTTCGCTGTCAGCTCCACCTCAACTAGTTCCACCTGGCCGTCGCGCGTGGCGATACCGTCCGCTTGGTGGTCGAGCACGCCGACCGGCCGTCGGTCGCGCTGCCATGCGTAGCCGAGAGCGAGATACCGGGCCGATACCGACGCGACGGCGACCTCATGCCGGGTGGTCTGCCGGAAGAGGTTCGGTGGCTGCCGCCCGACCGCGTCGTGCGTCGCCCACACGATCGACGCACCCTGGAACGTCGGCCGCGCCCGGGCAACGAGACCGGCCTCGACCATCCGCATGACCCAGTGCTGGGCCTTCCTCGTGCTGATCGGCTCCGCTGAACCCAGCATCGCGCCCAGGGCCCACCGGATCGCATCGACCTCCGCCAGACGCACCGTGCCCAGCCAGTCAACCATCGCCAGATCACGCTCTGTCACCTGCACCATGCCGCTCCCCGTCCCTCAGAACTTCAGCCACTCACCGTCTTTTACTTCTTGTTTTTTCTCTTTGTTCTTTTCTTCTTCTTTCATTCATATTTCTCTCATCTACCTCTGACTCTTTCCCTGTCCCACCACCTCCCCTTTACTTCCCAACCCCCCACACAATGCCGTTGAGTGTGGGGGGTTGGGAAGCGAGCGCAGCGAGGGGGAGGCGGTGGGACAGGGAAAGAGTGCCCTCGGGTCGTCGTTTACCTATTCGCTCTCACTGACGGGGCAAACGACCGGGCAGACGAAATCGGCGCCCGCCGCCGCGACATCCTGAAAGGCCAGCTCATCCTGACAACGCCGACGCCCTGGCTGCCTTAGCACTCCCGGCGATGCCTAATCTCGTGCGCCGCGCAGGTCTTGGACCTTTGCTTCGACTCCTTCTATGTGCCGGCCATGCCCAAGCCCAATTACAGAACCGAATCCGCGTCGGACGATAAGCGGGACGACCACAGAACGGTCGCCTTTTGTGACGAACGACAGCTGAAGGGTGGGCGTCGTACTGCCAAAGATTGCCGTCATCACGAGACGAACGTCTCGGATGTCGCTCCAGCGGAGGTCGAAGAGTCGGACACTTTTTCCCACCCGCGAAGACTGCCAAACACTGATGCCCGTTGAGGTCACGGCAAGAGCGGCAGCCCATTCGAAGACGACGTTCCCACCGAGAGCCTCAAGGGCCCTCCTCGAGACCGCTGTCTGGGCGACGTAGACGACCACGGCGTCGGGCTCGCTGGCCTGGATCGCAGCGAGTGTGGCCGCGTCTTGCCGTCGGGTTCCCATGACTCTCACGAGGACCACGTAGAGCACAACCACTGCGACCGCGAAGCCGCCGATGATGGCAACTGGGATAAGCAGGTCGGCCCAGGTGAGTGGCGGTCCCGATGCGCCCGCCCATACGAGTCGACCGCCCACAAGGATGGCACCAAGCGCGAGCACACCGGCCCACCAGAACCATCGACGCTTCACATACGGCATGCCGTTCGTTTCCCTCCCGAAAGTGACTCGTTGCCTGTAACCTCGGCCGGCCAGACTGAACTCCAAGTTTCAGCGGGCCGCACCACGTCGTCAGCCAGTATGCGTCGTCGCAACGACCGCGATCACAACCACCGCGATCGCGAACACGGCAACGATCAGCCAGCCCTGCCACGTGCGCGGACCCCAGCCGCCACCTAGTTTCTTCGGACCAAACCACGCTTCATGCTCTGCCACTGCGTCCCCCTCGAGTTTGAATATCGCGGCTCCTGCTCGGCGCGGTGCAATCTTGTCAGTCATCTCCCGCCAGAGCAACACAATAGTTGATGTGGTCAGGTGTTCCATCCTTTAGAATCTGCACACAGGGGGTATGAGATGCGCGGAATCGCGGCAACATGCGGGTTGATATCGGTGCTGGTGCTTCTCACGGGCTGCTCGAGCGGCGGGGCTGCCGGCCAATCAGTCCCAACGCCGTCTGCATCCGCGGATTCACCGGCGACCCATCTAGAGGTTCCGGGGACGACCCCGACCGGGACCATCGGAACGGGCACGCTGACCTCCGTTAACGGCACCACCGGCCGTGTGAGCTTCGATTTCGACGGAACCGTGCTCACGCTCCACATCGATGACCTCATCTCGCCGACAGCGGTCACGGTCGACGCGTTGACCGCAATCCAGCCCTTACCGGCGAACCAGACCTGCGACGACAGTGGCTTCCGCATGGACTTCGGGCAGTTCACGAGCGGAAGCGGCGCCTCAGACTGGGGTGACCTCAGCATTCTCAGCGGAGATCCCAGCGGAATCGACCAGGTCCTTCTGGTCACAAGCCCAGCCCAACCGAACACGACGGACCCGGGTTGCCTTCAGGCCGTCGTAGCGCGCGCCGACATCCGATGGACCTTCGATCCGCTCCGCGGCTACCTCAACCCCGTGGACTCTGGCGAGACGCCCGGCGCCCGGGGCACAGTCGATGTTATCGACGGCAAGCCGGCGGGCTATACCCCCGCTACGAATGAGTACCGCGCCGACGTGGCCGCCCGATTCGGCATCACCGTCGACGACCTCACCTATTTGAACGATGCCCAATTGATGAGCACGGACAGCCAAACCGCGCCGGCAGGAAAACGACTCAACCTGCTCCTCGCAGACCGCTAGCGCGGGCAAAGTCTTGATCTGACTTCGGCCGACGGGCATCCGACTCGTTCTCCCAAACACGACCGCTACCGCCCTCAGTGGTGAGTTATCCACAGGCTCGGTTCGCGCGCGCGTACTGCTCCAGTTTTGTTCTTCCTGTTCCTTACTGTTAAAGGGGACGGTGAGCGTCCCCTTGCTGGCTCAGTTTTCGTACCCCTGAAGGGGACGGTGAGCGTACCCCTGAGGTGGACGCTGAGTGACCCCCTAGACATCCGCGACCCGATCCCGGAACTCCGGAAGCCCTCGACTCAGCGTCGGACGTTCCGGCGATACTTCCAGTGTCACGACTTCTCGCAACCTCCCGACCGACGACGAAATCGAGATGGAGCCATGGGCAGCATCCACACGTACACGACGCAAAGTGGCAAGCGCTATCGGGTCCGGTACCGGACCCCAGATCGTCGCCAGACGGATAAGCGCGGCTTTCGGACCAAACGCGACGCCGAGCAATTCCTCGCCAGCGTCGAGGTCGCCAAGGGCCGCGGCGAGTGGGTCGATCCGACCCTGTCCCGCGTCTCCGTGGGCACCTGGTCCACGACGTGGCTCGCGGCCCGGTCCAACCTCAAGCCGACGACGCGGGGCGCCTATGAGTGGATCCTGGCCCGGTACGTGCTGCCCCAGTGGCGTGCCGTGCCGCTCGTCGCCGTCACGCACGTCGACGTGCAGGTCTGGGTCACCGGCCTGAGCGCCACGCTCGCGCCCTCGACGGTGCGGAAGATCCACGTGATCTTCTCCGGGCTGATGAAGTACGCCGTGCAGGACCGCCGCATCCCGCACAACCCGTGCGACAACATCCGCTTGCCGCGGGTGACCGCCGAACCGCGCGGCTACCTCACGCACGAACAGGTCGCCGAGCTGGCCGAGCTCTGCGGCTCCGACGGCACGGTGATCTACCTGCTCGCCTACACCGGCCTGCGCTGGGGCGAGCTGGCCGCGCTCAAGGTCAAGCGGGTCGACATCCAGCGCAGGCGTCTCGACGTCGCCGAAGCCGTCACCGAGCCCACCGGCGCGATCATCTGGGGCACGCCCAAGAACCACGAGCGCCGCTCGGTGCCGTTCCCGTCGTTCCTCACCGACCTCCTGGCCGCCCAGTGCGCCGGGAAGCGTGCCGACGACCTCGTGTTCACGTCCGCTGCGGGCGGGGTGCTGCGCGGCGGCAACTTCCGGAATCGCCGCTTCGACGCCGCGGTCGCGGTGTTGCGCGAGCGCTATCCGGAGCTGCCGAAGATCACGCCCCACTCGCTGCGGCACACGGCAGCATCGCTCGCGATCTCGGCCGGCGCCACCGTGCTCTCCGTGCAGCGGATGCTCGGCCACGCCTCGGCGGCAATGACCCTCGACGTGTACAGCGACCTGTTCGACGACGATCTGGATGCCGTTGCGACCGCCCTCGACGACAGGGCCCGTCGTACAGATGTGGGCAAAATGTGGGCACGGGCCGGCGAATCGTCGGAATCCGCGAGTTCATCGGGCTCAGAAACAGCCTAGGACCAGGGGTTTATCTGGAGCCGCCTGTCAGAATCGAACTGACGACCTTCTCATTACGAGTGAGATGCTCTACCAACTGAGCTAAGGCGGCGTGACGCCCGAATGCTTCCTTCCGGAAACGCGCGGTGACACAGCAACAAAGCTTAGCTGGTCCGGAGGGTCAATTCGTACAGGCCCGCGAACGACGCCCGCACCCGGTCGGCGAGGGGCAGGGACTCGTCGCCCTCCGCCCAGCAGCGCCAGGCGTGGCGCAAGGCCGCGACCGCGACGAGCGTGAGCAGCAGGGCGCGCTGGTGCAGTGCGACGGCGTCAGCGGCGAGCACCGGATCGTCCGCAGCGAGGCGCCGGCTGATCACTTCGTCGAGGTGCCCCTCGAAGCTGCGGAGGGTGGCCATCCGCATTCCGAACAGGTAGGGGTTCTCCTTCATCACCTGACGCCGCAGCTGGTGAATCTCCCGGTCATCCTCGGAATTCTGCACGCCTGTCGAGAGCAGCACCGCGAGGTCGGCGAGGATGTCGCCCGAGGGGCTCCTGTTCACGAAGTCCTCGATCTCCGCCTCAGACCCGAGAGTGAGGTCATCGCCGGCGAGGGCGGCGTCCTTCGACGGGAAGTAGTTGAAGAAGGTGCGCGGGGACACATCGGCGATCCGGCTGATGTCCTCGACGGTGACCTTGTCGACCCCGCGCTTGGACGCGAGCGTGAGCACGGCGAGTTGGATGGCCCGGTGGGTCGCCAGACGTTTCCGTTCGCGCAGGCCGGGTTCTTCCGCAACATCCACCATGGTCATATTCTTACACGGCGCGCAATTGTGCAGTCCTCAGAAGGCGGCCGGTGGATGCCGCGGGGCCGTCCGGCATCAGCACTTCGGGTCCGTCGCCGGCACCGTCCCCTGCAGCAGGTAGGAGTCCACCGCGTTGTTCACGCAGGCATTGGACTTGTTGTACGCGGTGTGCCCCTCGCCGGCATAGGTGACGAGCTGGGCGCTGTCGAGCTGCTTGGCGAGGCTCTGCGCCCACACGTACGGGGTCGCCGGGTCGTTCGTCGTGCCGACGACGAGGATCGGAGCCGCTCCCGGCGCGTGGATCTCGGCGCGGGTCCCGGTGAACTTGTCCGGCCAGTTGGCACAACCGGTGTCGCCGTAGGCCATGTACTTGCCGATGACCGGTGCAGCGGCCTCGATGGTGGCGGCGTCGGCGCGCATCACGGCCGGGTCGTCGTTGTAGCTGTAGTCGAGGCAGTTGATCGCGAGGAAGGCCTCGGTCGAGTTGTCGAGGTAGCTTCCGTCGGAATTGCGGCCGTTGTAGGCGTCGGCGAACTGGAACGCGACCTTGGTGTTGCCCTGCATCACGCTCGACAGCATCTCGCTGAGGTTCGGCCACGCCGATGCCTGGTACAGCGGGTAGATGATCGCGGTGAGCAAAGTGTTGCCGCCGAGCATCCGGCCGTCGCTCGCGGCGATCGGGCTCCGGTCCACCGAGTCGAGCAGGGCGGAGATCGTGCTCATCGCCTGGTCGACGGTGCCGTTGAACGGGCACTTGGATCCACCGAGGCAATCGGCGAGGTAGGAGCGCAGTGCACTCTCGAAACCGACGGCCTGCACCCGGGTCACCTCGGCGTTGCTCGTCGACGGGTCGAGGGCTCCGTCGAGAACCAGGCGGCCGACCTTGTCCGGGAACAGGTTGGCGTAGGTCGCCCCGAGGAAGGTGCCGTAGGAGTACCCGAGGTAGTTGAGCTGCTTGTCGCCGAGCACGGCACGCAGCATGTCGAGGTCGTGGGCGGCGCTCACGGTGTCCACGTGGGCGAGCAGCGCACCGGTGTTCGTGGCGCAGGCCGCTCCGAACTCGGTCGAGGACTTCTCGACCTCCTGGATCCAGGCGTCCGTGCCGCGGGCCGCGGCCGGGATCGCGTAGAGGTACTGGTCCATGTCGGCGGCCCCGTAGCATTTCACCGCTGACGAGCGGCCGACACCGCGCGGGTCGAACCCGACGATGTCGAATCCTGCCTGCAGCTTCGCATCCGTGGCGTAGTCCAGGGAGGCCTTCACGAAGTCGTACCCGGAGCCGCCGGGGCCGCCGGGGTTGACCAGGAGCGAGCCGACCCGGGTGCCGGTGGCGACGTGCCGCACGAGGGCGAGATCGACGGTGTCGGTTCCGGGCGCACTCCAGTCGAGCGGGGCCTTCGCGGTGGTGCACTGCAGGCTGTTGCCGCAGTCGGTCCAGGTGAGCACCTGGTTGTAGAACGGGTCGAGGGCGCTGCTGACGCTCTCCCCGGTGGGGGACGACGTCGAGGCCGAGGGTTGCGGCAGGAACGCCGGCACGCATCCACTCAGCCCCAGCGTGACGACGACGGCGGCGGCCAGGATCGCGAAGCGTCGGGCGGCCGGGCGGCGCGTCACTGCGCCATTCGACGCCGGGCCATTCGACGCCGGGCGCTGGCGGATGCGTGTGGTCAACGGTTCCTCATTACTGGTCTGGTCGTGCAGGTGTGCTCAGGCTGTCACAAGCGCCGCGGGTGGGCGGCGCCATTGTCGCGGTCCTCGTCCTCGTCGTGGTCATCGGCGTCAACGTCGGATGGCGGACACCAGCATGGCCTCGAGGGCCAGGGCCGGTGCCACATTGGATTCAATTCTTTGCCGGGCGATCGCGATGGCGTCCAGGGTCGCGAGCGTCGTGACGGTCGCACAGGCCGCTGCTGCAGCACGCACTCCGGCGAGGAGCTCACGGTTGATCACTTCATTCTCGCGGCCAAACTGTACCATCATCACATCCCGGTACAGCGAGGTCAGATCGACGAGAATCCGGTCGATCCCGTCGCGCAGGCTCCGGGTGGCCCGCCGTTTCTGGTCGTCTTCGAGCGCCTTGATCTGACCGCGCAACGCAGGCGGCACCGACTTGCCCGGCTCGACGCCGAGGGAGCGCAGCACGCTTTCGCGTTCGGCGGCGTCCCGCTCGAGAGTGATCGCCTTCGCGTCGTCTCCCGCGATCGCGAGCAGTCGCGCCGCGGCGTTCACCGCGTACGACACCCCACGGATGCCGAGCGCGGCCTTGAGGGTTTCCTCGCGCCGATCGCGGGCCTCGGGGTTCGTGGCGAGGCGCCGGGCCATGCCGATGTGGCTTTGCGCCTCGCGGGCACACCGCTCGGCGACGACGGGATCGACACCCTCGCGGGCGACGAGGAGCGCGGCGACGTCGGCGACGCTCGGCACGCGCAGCCGAACGGTGCGCACCCGGGACCGGATGGTCGGCAGCAGGTCGGCCTCGCTCGGCGCGCAGAGGATCCAGACGGTGCGTTCCGGCGGCTCTTCGAGCGCTTTGAGCAGCACGTTGGAGGTGCGCTCGACCATGCGGTCGGCGTCTTCGACGACGATGACCCGATACCGACCGACCGATGGCGAGTACTGCGAACGTTTGACGGCCTCTTTGACGGAGTCCATCTTGATGATGACGCCCTCGGTGGCGAGCACGACGAGGTCGGGGTGGGTGCGGGCCTCCACGAGCCGTTCGGCGGTCGCGTCTTCGGCGGGCGATCCCGGGCTGAGGAGGGCTGCGGCGAAGGCGAAGGCCAGGTTGGACCGGCCCGAACCGGGCGGGCCCGTGATGAGCCAGGCGTGCGTCATGGAGGCAGAGGCGCTGGACGCGGAGGTACCGGATGCGGAGGCGCTGGACGCGGAGGTACCGGATGCGGCCGTGCCGGCTTTGCTCGCGGGGGCGTCAGCCGTTGTGCTCTGTGGCTCCTTGCCCTGTGGCTCCGCGGCGGCACGGAAGATCGCGATCGCATCCGCCTGGCCGGTCAGGTTGTCCCACACGCTCATTCCCTCAGGGTACCGGTCGCCACTGACATCCCGCCCAGAGGCCTGCGGTGTCAGAGGAGGGGTGCGACGCGGGCGCGGATCGCGGCGGCGATCTCGTCGACCGGGCTCGCGGCATCCACGACCAGGAACCGGTCGGGTTCTGCGCGGGCGAGGTCGAGGAACGCGGCACGAACCCGTCGGTGGAAGTCGCCCTTCTCGGCCTCGAGGCGGTCGAAGCGCTTGTTGGCGGCGTCGAGCCTGTCGCGCGCGACGGTCTCATCAAGGTCGAGCAGGATGGTCAGCTCGGGCAGCAGGCCTTCTGCCGCCCAGAGCGACAGGTCGCGGATCTCGGCGGCGCCGAGCACCCGCCCCGCACCCTGGTAGGCGACGGATGAGTCGAGGTAGCGGTCCTGGACCACCACTTCGCCGCGGGCGAGCGCCGGACGCACGGCCGTGGCGATGTGCTGGGCGCGGTCAGCCGCGTACAGCAGGGCCTCGGCGCGCGGGGACACCTCGCCGGTGTGGTGCAGCACGATCTCCCGAATTTCGACGCCGACGACGGTGCCGCCGGGCTCCCGGGTGCGCAGGACAGTGCGCCCCTGCTCGCCGAGCCACTCGGCGAGCAGCCGGACCTGGGTGGACTTGCCGGACCCGTCACCGCCTTCGAGCGTGATGAAGAGACCGGTCGGGGCCTGACCGGTCGGTGCCTGACCGGTCGGGGCCTGACCGGTGGAGGCTGCCCCGGTCACGTCTGGCGTGGTCACGACTGGGTGGTCGAACCCGCGGGCGTCTTCGTCGCTGCAGTCCTGGTCGTCGCGGTCTTGGTGGATGTCCCCGTCTTGGTGACGGCCGGCTTGCGGACCGCGGTCTTGGTGACCGTGGTCTTCGTGGCGGTGGTCTTGGCGGCGGTGGCCTTCTTCACGGCGGGCTTCTTGACGACCGCAGCTTTCACGGCCGGCTTCTTGGCGACCGGCTTCTTGGCCGGGGCCTTCTTGGCGGGCGCCTTCTTGACCGCCGGTCCCTTGGCGCGCTTGTCGGCGAGGAGCTGTACGGCCCGGTCGAAGTCGATCTCCTCGACCGTCTCGGCCTTCGGGATCGTCGCATTCGTGACGCCGTCGGTGACGTACGCGCCGAAACGGCCATCCTTGATCTTGATCGCCTTGCCGCTGTCCGGGTCGGGCGTCTCGAATTCCTTCAGGGCGCTCGAGGCGCGACGCGCGCCGTACTTGGGCTGGCTGTACAGCTCGACCGCTCCGGGCAGGTCGATCTCGAAGATCTGGTCTTCGCTCGTGAGCGAACGGGTGTCGACGCCCTTCTTCAGGTAGGGGCCGAACTTGCCGTTCTGGGCGGTGATCTCGGTCTGCGTTTCGGGGTCGAGGCCGACGATGCGCGGGAGGTCGAGCAGCCGGAGCGCGGTCTCGAGGTCGATCGTGGCGAGGTCCATCGACTTGAATAGCGACGCGGTGCGCGGCTTGTCCGCGAGGGCGATCTTCTTCGCGGCCGGCTTGCGCTTGGGCTTCGCTGCGGGAGCTCCGGCGTCGACCAGCTGGGTCACTTCACCGGTGAGCGGGTCGATGGTCTCGCCGGCGGACTCGGTCTGGGTTTCGACGAGTTCGGCGACGACGGGCTCGGCGGGTGCCGGGTCGAGCTCGGTGACGTACGGGCCGAACCGGCCGTCCTTGGCGACGATGTTCTTGCCGGTCTCCGGGTTGACCCCGATGACGCGGTCGATGACGACGGGCGCATCGATGAGCTGGCGTGCCTTCGCGGGCGTCAGTTCGTCGGGTGCGAGGTCCGGCGGGATGTTCACCCGGCGCGGCGGGGCATCCGCTGCGGCAGCGGGGTCGATGACCTCGAGGTAGGGGCCGTACTTGCCGATGCGGAGGGTGATGTCGTCGCCGATCGGCATCGAGTTGATCGACCGGGCATCGATCTCGCCGAGGTTGTCGACGACCTGGCGGAGACCGCGGTGCTTCTCCGAGCCGAAGTAGAAGCTGTTGAGCCAGTCGACGCGGTCGGCCTTGCCGTCGGCGATGCGGTCGAGGTCGTCTTCCATCTCGGCAGTGAAGTCGTACTCGACGAGGTCGGTGAAGTACTCCTCGAGCAGGCGCACCACGGAGAAGGCGATCCAGTTCGGCACGAGCGACTGGCCGCGCGGGGTGACGTAGCCGCGGTCGGTGATCGTGGAGATGATCGAGGCATACGTGGACGGACGGCCGATGCCGAGCTCTTCGAGCTTCTTGACGAGGCTCGCCTCGGTGTACCGGGCGGCCGGGGTGGTCTCGTGGCCCTTGGCCTCGACCTCGAGAAGGGACAGCGACTGACCCTCTTCAAGCGGCGGCAGCTTGGACTCGGTCGCGTCGGTGGGCGCGTTGCGCTCTTCGTCGCGGGATTCCTCGTAGGCGAGCATGAAGCCGCGGAACGTGATCACCGTGCCGCTCGCGGAGAACTCGGCGAGAACGCCGGACGCCGCGGGGTGCGGCGAGACGCCGGTCGGGCCGGCCGCGATGGTGACGGATGCGGTCGAACCGGTCGCGTCGGCCATCTGCGAGGCGACGGTGCGCTTCCAGATCAGGTCGTAGAGGCGGAAGTCGTTGCCGCGGATCGTGTTCGCGAGCGAGGAGGGCGTGCGGAACGTGTCGCCCGAGGGACGGATCGCCTCGTGGGCCTCCTGCGCGTTCTTGCTCTTGCCCTTGTAGAGGCGCGGCTGGGCAGGCACCGTCTCGGGGCCATACAGCGAGGACGCCTGGTTGCGGGCGGCGTTGATCGCCTGCTGCGAGAGCGACGGCGAGTCGGTACGCATGTAGGTGATGTAGCCGTTCTCGTAGAGCGACTGGGCCACGCTCATGGTCTGCCGGGCGGTGAAGCGCAGCTTCCGGGCCGCTTCCTGCTGCAGAGTCGAGGTCGTGAACGGGGCGGCGGGGCTGCGGCGATACGGCTTGGACGCGACCTTGGTCACGGTGATCGCGACCTGGGGATCCTTCAGCGCGTCGGCGAGGGCGAGGGCGGATGCCTCGTCGAGCGTCGTCGCCGTGACCTTGGGCTTGAGGCGGCCGAGGTCGTCGAAGTCGCCGCCGGAGGCGATGCGCTCACCGTTGAGGCGCACGAGCTTGGCCTGGAAGGCGGCATCCGTCGTTGCGGCACCGGAAGCGAGCTGGGCCGAGAGGTCCCAGTAGCCGGCGGAGACGAAGGCGAGGCGTTCGCGTTCGCGGTCGACGACGAGGCGGGTCGCGGCGGACTGCACACGGCCGGCGGACAGGCCAGGGCCGACCTTGCGCCAGAGCACAGGGGAAATCTCGTAACCGTAGATGCGGTCGAGGATGCGCCGCGTCTCCTGCGCGTCGACGAGGGCCGTGTCGAGGTCGCGGGTGTTGTCCTTGGCCTTGAGGATCGCTTCCTTGGTGATCTCGTGGAACACCATGCGCTTGACGGGAACCTTGGGCTGGAGGACCTGCAGCAGGTGCCAGGCGATGGCCTCGCCTTCGCGGTCCTCATCAGTTGCGAGCAGGAGTTCGTCGGCCGTCTTCATCGCCCGCTTGAGTTCGGCGACGGTCTTCTTCTTGGCGTCGGAGACGACGTAGTACGGCTCGAAGCCGTTGTCGACGTCGACGGAGAACTTGCCGAGGGGCCCCTTCTTCAATTCAGGGGGCAGGTTTTTTGGCTCGATCAGGTCCCGAATGTGGCCGACCGAGGACAGGACCTCGTAGCCGTCGCCGAGATACGCGGCGATCGACTTCATTTTTGTCGGCGATTCGACAATGACCAGCTTCTTAGTGCCTGGCACCAGACTCCTCTTTATAGGTATCGGCCCGTTGAAGGGCCAAGGCACACCATACACACAGAAAGATGGTGCTCACCTAATCGGCCACACGTCACACAGGGCTTTGGGGCTTGCCAGCCCCGCCTTGGTGAGGACAATGGAAGCATGGGTACAGCAGCTACGGGCACGTACACCGCGAAGCTTACGGACGGCCCCCTCGAAGGCAAAACGATCACCACCGAATTCCTCGACACGGGCGATATCCGGCCTCGTCTGGAGATTCCCGCGGAGTCCGGTGGCAAGCGCTACCTCTATACCCGGGGAGCGGGTCTGGAGTTCGACTCCACCGAATTTCCCGAGCGACCGACGGCCGTCGACTACCGCTACCTCGAGGCCCTTTTCGACTGATCCGGCGCCTCCTCCCGGAGCAATCCCGGGCGACGGCCGGCCTCCCGCCGAACCCGGTGGACCGGCCCGGGCGTGCGCCCTCAGAGTCCAACCGAGAAATTCCCGGGTGACCGTGACGCTCGCGATCGGGCCGGCCGTTGTGCAGAGCTCCACGGATGCCCCGTCGAGGGTCACAATTTCGGCCGCGGCCTGACAGGGCACCCCGGCCACGAGTCCCGACAGCGTGTCCGCTGCGGCGAGCGCCCCGGCATCCGCCGCCGCCCGCACGGTCTGGCCGACGACAAACACAGCCAGGACCGGGAGCAGCATCACCGTCAGCAGCACAACCGCCCCGAGCACGCCCACGGCAAGCACCGAGCCGGAGCCGCGCTCGCCGTCGCCGTCGCCGTCGCCGCTGCCCACACGGAGGGGCGAGCGCCCGTACTGACCGGTGCCGGCGCAGCGAACGCTCGCGCCCGACGGGCGGATGCGCGTCACGTCGCGCCGCCGAGCGCGCACGAGCCCGCCGTCACGGTGATCCCGAGCGCGGCGGGCGCGCTCAGCCGGGCGCACACCGCAGAGCCCCGCTGGTCCACCGAGACGGACGCGTCGCCGACGAGTTGACGAGCCAGGCTGGTTGCGTGGTCGAGCCCGTCGCCCCGGGCGAGGGACCGGGCGGCCTGGGCCGCGGCATCCGCCAGCCGGACCTGCTGGCCGCCGACCTGCACCCCGCCGAGGCAGAGCAGCAGCACGAGGAGCACGGCCGGAATGACGGCGGCGAACTCGGCCGTGACGCTGCCGCGCTCCCCCGAGACGCTGCTCCCTGCGATCCGGGACATCGCAGCACGGGACCCGGCTCGGCAGGCGGCGCGGGCCGCACCTCCCCGGCTACCCCACCGTGAGGGCATGGCGCACCAGCTCGGTGAGGATGCCGCGCACTTCGTCTCCCCGCAGGATGAACATTACCAGTGCAAAGGTGACAAATGCCCCCAACGTGATTCGAACAGCGCAGTGTGGGCGTCCATATCGATGCGTACGGACTTTAGAACAGCCCGGAGCATCCCACTCCTGCCCTCGGCATCGAACTCGTCCCAGTCCCGCGCCATGCCCCGGACAAGCTCACGTGAGACGTCTGGCACCCCAGCGAGCAGCGTCTCCACTTCGATTATCTCCGTTGCGAGTTCGTTCTGCCGAGCTTCCACCTCGAGGCGCGTGGCCGCGTACGAAGTCGCAGATACTTTGTCGTCGATGTAGAGGGATGTGAGCTTGTCAATGCGCCGCTGCTGCGCATTCTGCTCCGCGCGAAGACGCTCAAGGTTGGCCTCGTTCTCCACCTTCGGAGCCAGGTCAACGGCTTCATCGAGCTCGCTCGCCAACGTTTCCAGCCAGACCTTCACGAGCGGTTCGAGCTTCTTCACGGACACGTAGTTGTGCCCGTGATTTGGAATCAGGGATGTGCAGAGATAGCCGCCGTACCAGGTCCCCGCGGTGATCGCGCCCTTGCCTTGCATTCGAGCGCCGCACGCGCAGCGGACGAGCCCAGAGAGGAGATACACGGACTTTCGGGGCTTCATCCCTTCGGTCCGGCGATCCTTTCGCATGGCCAGATACTGGTCCCAGGTGGCTTGATCGATGATGCCCTCGTGCTGCCCCGGAAAGACCTCCCCGCGGTACGGCACCATGCCCACGTGAATCGGCGAGTCCATCACCGTAAACGGCCGCACACGATTCCAAATCCCACCGTTGGGTGAGGGTATCGCCTGGGCGTTCATCCACCGTGAGATCGCGGACGAACCGTCACCGGAGAGGTATCGGCGGTACATCTCGATCACGTAGCCAGCCTGATCGGGGTGAGGTTCGATACCCGAGTCCGTTCGGCGCCAACCCCATGGGAGCCTCCCTGATGTTGGAAGGCCGAGGCGCAGGCGGCGCTGTCGCACTTCCTCCCACTGCTCGCCAATCTGCTCGGACTGGAATGCGGCATATTCCGTCATGACGCCGCGGGCGAAGCGCCCAGATGCGGTCGCAGTGTCGATGGGCTCGGTGGCGGATTCGATGCGGCCGCCGGCCACGTCGACGCGATCGGCGGCGAGGACCCAGTCTCGTCGGCTTCGAGAGAGACGGGACCACTTCCAGAGAATGATCACGTCCGCCTCGGAGGCTTCGATCATGTCCAAGACGCGCTTCACGGCCGGCCGGTTGTCCCACCTGCGTCCTGAGAGTCCCTGATCAGCCTCGACCGAGAGGACCGTGTAGCCCATCCGTTCGCAGTAGAGGCGCCCGGCCGACTCCTGCATCTCAATGCTGATCGAGTCGTCTCGGTAGACAGACTGGCGCAGGTAGAGCACCGCGCGCGGCGGCGTATCAGGTACCGGGTGAAGCATCATGCCGCTCGCCTGTCCTTCATGTATCGCCCGAGGATCTTGGCAGAAACGTTGAGTTCCTGGCACCACAGTCCGGGGTCATCGGTCATGAGTGCTGCCCGCTGGAGTTCGCGGATGTTGATCAGCTTTCGAGCAGCCCATCGGTCGGCCATGACTTCTTGGCGCGGGGTGGCATCCGTGTGCCCGAGGAGTACGTGCCCAATCTCGTGCGTCAGCACCGAGCGCTCATGGATTGTTCTCATCCGAGTCTGCAGGCAGATCGTTTTCAGGGCCGGTATCCACAGGCCGTTGGCAGTCCGCAGTTTCTTGTAGACCACGTCGATCCCGAGCGCATCCGCGTGCTCGTATGGGTCATAGCCCCTCCCGGTCGTCTGCACTGTCTCCCCCTGGTGTTTCATCTTCTCCGTCGTCAGCTGCGACGGCGTAGTCGGAGCGTCGCCCCTGCTCCCTGGCATCTTCCACCTCACGTAGGACATCATCGATCAGCTTCTCGGCCACAGGCTCCGTGATTACGGCCGTGGCCGCGCCAGCGACAACCCTGCGCAGCATCTCTTTAGTCAGCTCAACCTCGCTGAAGCTGGCGAGTCGAAGCCCGCTGCCGTAGCTGAGCATTTCCTGCTCGGTGACCCAGCCGGCGGCGACGGCGGCCTCGCCGAACGAAACGTTGTATGCGCGGCACAGCATCGAGACGGTCACGCCTGGAGTTTTATCGCTGGCAAGTTGAGCCATGAGCGTGGTGTGTGTCATCCCAATGCGCTCGGCCATTGCACGGTTACTGGCCCCGGCTGTTGCCCTGTTGAAGAAGTCAACGAGTGTCTGCGTCATGCGTTCAATGTAGCACTTTTGCAACACAGTGGAAGCTTTTACCCACGTAACTCCGGGAGACCTTGTGCGTTTTCGCAACACACCGTAGCGTCAACGCTCCATTGACATCTCCTCTGGTGTAGATTCACTACATACCGAATCGAAATCACAACAAGGAGGTGGACGTGTCGGTCGCCATCAAAATCAAGCCGGGGATCATTGATCGCCTCCGCGAGACTCGCGGAATCGGCAGCGAAGAAGCATTCGCTCGACTCATTCAAACGGACCGATCCACGCTGCGACGCATCGACGCAGGTGGACAGCCGTCCGGATCATTTATGGCCGGGTTCTGCGACGCTTTCGGACTCGGTCTCGGCGAAGCATTCGACGTCGTGACATCAGAAGTTCTCGCGAAGGCAGCGTAATGGCAACCCGTGAGGAGTGCATCAAGGCGGCCGCGGTCATCTTGGCGGACTGCTATCGGGTCCTCTACACATATCCGATCGAAGAAGCAGCGCGTCGCGCTGTACGACCAGGCGGGCCGACCTACGAGGAACTCCTCGTACGCATCGCCGCCAAGCGGAAGACGTATCTCGTCCCCGCAGTGAGCGCGTAACAGCGCCGCATTAGTACCCACATTCTTGCCCTCGCATTTCGGGGGCATCCGCCGGCGTGCCCGCACGCCGTCACGAACGACCCGCATTGCTCCGAAGCGAAGGCCTGGCGGCTGGAAGTCGGACGCGCTTGACCCTTGAGAACTACACACAGAACCCCGCGAAATCTAGGGGAAACCTCCCACGCCTTACAACCGTGCGGAGAAGGCGCAGACATTCGCTGCGCAGGTACAGGCGTGAAAGGCCGCGTATCAGTTCGAACCCTGCCGATATGGCAGGGGTTAGAAAGCACGACCGCCGACCCCCTGAGGCCGGTGGGTAAGGCCGTCGATGACCGCTCCAGCGCGATCGACGGCACACGGTTTCACCCCTGACCAAGCGCCGGCAACCCATCGTCACCTTCGGGTGTTGTGGCCGGCACCAGTAACGCTGCAGTTTTCGGCAAAGGCGCGCCGAGTAGCTAGTCAGGGTCAGTCCGGTCGGCTTCGAGTCCTGACCGGACGCCTGGACGGGTAGCTCAGCGGTAGAGCGAGGTTCCCCCACCACGACGCAGGTTCGATTCCTGTCCCGTCCACTCACCTACAAGCAACGGAGCACAGATGCCAACTGGATATACAGCCGACCTCTACGAGGGAAAGGCGATCACGTTCAAGGAGTTCGCACTCACCGCGGCCCGCGGTATGGGAGCGGCGATCATGCAGCGCGACGACGGGCCTGGGCCGATCGCAGACGAGTACGAGCCAAGCGACTACCACCAGATCGCGCACGCCAAGGCAGTCGACACCCTGGCGGAACTCACGCAGCTGCCGCTCGACGAGTGGGAGCGGCGAGAGGCTGCTGCCCGCGCCGACAACGCTGCCGCCGAGATGGCTGGGGCGGCGAAGACCGAGGCGCTGCGAGCACGCTACGAGGCGATGCTCGCTCGGGTCGAGGGGTGGCAGCCGCCGACCAGCGAGCACGAACGGTTCAAGGATTTCATGCGCGAGCAGCTTGAGGGGTCGATCAAGTTCGACTGCTCCGACCGTTCGGATGCAGCACCGTCCACCCGCACGGCTGAGGTCTACCGGGATGAGCGGATCGCCAGCGCAGTTTGGAATGTCGCCTACCACGTCAAGTCGTGGACTGAGGAGCAGGAGCGCACAGCCAGCCGCAACAAATGGGTGCGCGACCTCAAGGTATCCCTCCCCACCAACTGACCACCAACCACCGAACGACCTACAAGAAGTAGCACGAGATGAGCACAGCAGCACGCAAGGCCCGCAAGCGCGCAGGCATCAAGTTCGAGAAGGCCGCGAAGGTCGGCACGCCGTTCAAGGAGCGCGCCTGGTATGCACTCCCGATCCTCGACATCAAGTCGGCCGGCGGATGGCGCAACCGCAGCGCGAAGAAGCTGCAGGCCGCGCTCGACGCCCGGGGCATTGCATGAAGGTCGACGAGCTGATCTACCACCCGGTAGCGGGCGTCGAGGACTTCGAGGATGTCGTCAGCGTCGGCGAGGGCGGTGGATACGACTGGGACCAGTTGGAGGCGTGGTGGTCACCCAGCCGCCGCAAGTTCTTCTGGATCAGCGGTTCCGGTTGCTCGTGTAACTACCTCGGGGAAAACGTGGGCCGTATCGAGGACTTCGAGGCGGGCGAGCGCGACGCACTGCTCGCCGCCGTTCGCGCCTGGCACGAGAGGGAATACCCGCACAGCACACCGGACCAGGTGCTCGCCGACCTTGCCAAGGTCGCGGCATTCACACCAGCTACCAACTAGCACCACAGGGGACTGGCCCTCATAACCCAGTCAAGCGGCGAGCCCTTCGAGGGTCAGTCCGGATGTGAGTTCCGGCGTCGCACTCAGCTGGGCGGGTCGCCTCCCATACCTACGTGGCCGGACCTGTTTAGGCCCGCCCAGCTAGCACTTGCAGCACGAAAAAGGCCCCGAGATTCAGTCGGGGCCCACGACACGAAAGAGAGATTCGATGACGAGCAATGAGATTACCACCGCGTACGCGGAGAGACTCGACGACCTGAAAGTGATCACCCTCACCGACGGCGAGGTGTGGAGCGCACGGGACTTGATGGAGTTCGCCGGATATGACCGGTGGGAGAACTTCTCGAAGGCGATCACACGGGCCATCACGTCGGTCGACACGACCGGGCTCGACGCCGCTGATCATTTTCGCGGGGTCACGAAATTGATCGAGATCGGCAAGGGAGGCAAGCGCCAGGTCGAAGACGTCGAACTGACCCGCTACGGCTGCTACATCCTCTTCCAGAACGCGGACGCCTCAAAGCCTGAGATCGCAGCGCTGCAGGCGTACTTCGCAGTGCAGACCCGCAGGCAGGAACTCGCGGCGCCGTCGCTCCCTACCGACTACCTATCGGCGCTCAAGGCGCTCGTGGAGCGGGAGGAAGCGAACCAGGCGCTCACGGCAAAGGTCGAGGCCGACGCCCCGAAGGTCGCCTACGTCGAAGAGTTCGTCGACGCCGACGACGTGATCCTCTTCCGGGTCGCTGCGTCCGAGCTTGGGATGAGCGAGAGCCTCCTGCGTAAATCTCTCCTCGACTTCAGCTGGATCTACATCGTGAAGATCGGCACCCGCTGGTCTGCGTCCCAGCATCGCGACGTGGATGAACGCGAATACCGCGCAGTGGCGGCACACGGCAATCAGTTCCGGCTCATGCCGCAGCACAACGCACCCAGGCACCACAACGGGCAGGTCAAGCAGACCTTGTACATCCGCTCCGAAGCGCTGCCAGCTATCCGCCGGCGGCTCAGCGGCGGCGTCCTGTCGGTGAACGCGTGAGCCGCCGGTCGACCTTCATCCTCCGCTCCACCCATCCGGTGGAGAACCTCCTCGCCGCGGTTGCTGCTGTGGCCGCGGTGAAAACAATCAGCGACGAATCCGACGACGAATTGGAGCAGTGCTCGTGAGCATCTCACCCCGAAACTTTGACCCGCATGCCGACGACATCGACGGCCCGAACCTCGCCTGGTCCGACCCAGAGATTTCCCGGATCGGTGTGCACGAGGAGCGCTCATCGCTGGATCTCGCCGTGGCGCGTGCACTCACCCTGCCGCCCGTCCCGACTGCCCCAGTCGCACCGACCCGTAGGCAGCACCGCACGCTCCCCTGGGTGGCAACTGCGCTCGTCGTGCTCGTGGCCGCGCTGCTCGTCCTCGCGGTGGTGATCTCCCAGTGACCGGCATCTGGAAGGTCGCACGAGCGCTGGCGGTCGTCTGGGCGGTCCTGATTCTCGGCGCGATCGTCGCTGTCGCGTGGCGGGCGTTCTCGTGAGCATCATCGCTGGCACACCCCGACCGCCCGTAGCCCCGAAGCGCGGCGATCGCGTGATGGTCGTCCGCCTCCACACCGGCGCGGAGCAGGTCGGGTGGGTGCTCAACGCGAACGAGTACGGCATCCGAATCGCTGCGGAGAAAGAGGACGACGGCAGACCCAACCCGCTCTTCGACTGGTGGCGCACATCATTCCTGCTCGCTGATGTCCAAGTGATCGTCCTGTGATCCGCGCGCTCAAGACGGCCGCAGTTGTCGCTGCCGTGCTCGCCCTCGTCGTTGTGGCAGTCGCCTTCACCCGCCCGCCTCACGCCGACGGCCTCACGCTGCTCGGCCTCCTCCTCACATTCATCGTCATCGGATGCGGCGCCGCCGTCATCCACCTCGAAAACCCCAATGAAACGGATCACTCATGACACAGACGTTCTCAGCCACCGACTACCGCGGGCTGGTCGGTGAAACCTCCATCTCGACGACGGAAGGGAAGAGCATCATCTGCCTCGCCGGCGGCAACGGTGTGGGCAAGACGAGCTTCTTCACCTCACAGACGGAACTGTTCAAGTACCAGGGGTCGAAGGCGATCCCGGAACCGATCCACGACGGCCAGACGGAATCCCGGGCCGAGTTCATCGACACAGAACTCGACCTCCGGTTCCTCCGGGTCTGGAAAGTGCAGAAGGACGGCACGATCAAGTCGACTTTCTCGGTGTACGCGCTCGACGGGGCGAAGGACACCCGCAAGCCGATGGACATCCTCGCCGAACTGACCGGCGGGAACATCGTCGACCCGGGGGAGTTCGTCGCCTTCGACGAGAAGAAGAAGCGGCAGGTGCTGCTCTCCAAGGTGGAGCTGGACTTCGACCCGGACGCCCTCGCCGCCAAGCGGGTAGGGTTCTTCGCTGGTCGCACGGACGTCACCCGCGACCGGAAGAAGGTGGAGAACCAGCTCGCCGGGTTCCCGCCGCTCGACCCGAGTCTTCCGGATGCCGAGGTCGACGTCGCCGCCTTGTACGCCGAGCGCGACGAGATCCGCGAGCACAACGAGCGCGTCGCCGGTCTGAGCGCCGCGCACACCGCGGCGACGGACACGCGCCTTGCGCTCGAGATGAAGGGCCGCGAATTGGCGGCCGAACTGGACAGGGCGCGCGCCGAGCACAAGGCGGCCGTCGCAGCCGAGGTCGCCGCGGCGGTCGCGAGCGCTGCTGCCGAGGTGAAGTCCACGGATGCTGTCCTCGAACGACTCGCCACCGTCGACCAAGTGAATGTGAAAGTGCGCGCGCAGGCCGCCCGGGCGAAGGTCGCCGCCGATCTCGCCGCGCTGGACGCCAAGGAGGCCGACCTCACCTCGAAGATCAAGGCCATCGAGAAGACAGAGGCTGACGGGCTCGCCGCCGCGGTGTTCCCGGTCGACGGCCTCTCGGTCGACGACGACGGTGTGACCGTCAACGGGCGCCGGTTCGAGTCGCTGAACGAGGCGCAGCAGTGGCTCATCGCGTTTGACATCGCTACGTCGGGGAACCCGCCGCTCAAGGTCATCTTCATCAAGAACGGCAACGCGCTCGACGACGAGAGCCTCGCGCAGATCGAAGCGCGCGGCACGGAGCGTGGGTGGACGGTCGTCACTGAGCGCGGCCGGGACAACTCCAGCGAGATCGGGTTCGTCTTCGACGAGGGCCAGCTGGTGTCCGAATGAGCGGCAGCGCCATCGACCACAAGAAGACGGCCGAAGTCCTCACCGCCTACATCGACGCGCTCGGCATCAACGGTTGGGTGCCCGTCAACGACATGGAGGTGTTCGCGCTCGCACAGGTGCACGCCACCATGTATGCCGCCGAGCAGCAGCGGGCCGCCAACCTGATCGCGTTCCTCTCACTGCCACCCATCCCGCCGGATGGGTGGCACGGGTGGCACGGCAAAGCTCAGGCGGCATGGAACGACATGCGCACCACTGAGCGACGCGAGGTCCTTGAGCAGGCACGCACGGGTCTGGGTCGCTCGTGACCGCCCCGAAGCCTCACCCGCCCACCGTCCCGCCGCCCATCGTACGGGACAAGGACAACGCTCCCGTCGGCATCGACTGGGAACGAATCATCGAAGAAAGGTTGGTCAAGCCATGACGCTCCTCGCGGTCCCATGGCAGGACAGGATCCTCGACGACGGCACGATCCGCGAGCGCTGGTTGGCCGCCCGAGCCAACGGCGTCATCGGAGCATCCGACGCCGCCGGCTACGTAAACCCGGCATCCGAGGACAAGTACGTGGCCGCCAAGCTGAAAACGTCGAGCTTCCAAGGCAACGCGTTCACCCAGGCCGGGCACGAATGGGAGCCGCGCCTTCTCGCCGCTGTCGGGCTGGAGCAGAGCCTGCTCCTGATCCACTCACCAGGCGAACCCGGCTTCGCGGCCACTCCGGATGCGATCAAGGTCACGTCGGAGGGCATCGTCCTCGGCGAGGCGAAGATCAAGCACAACAAGATCGTCTACGGCCCGACCGCCCGCGAGTTCCGGCAGGTCGCCTGGCAGATGATGTGCGTCGGCTGGGACGACATCGCGTACACCGACTTCGTGTGGGGCGAGCTCGTCAAGGGCGAACTCCGAAACAACGCCCTCGAGCCGAAGCGACTCCGCATCTACCCGGCCGACGTCGAGCATCTCCTCAAGCCGATGGTCGACATCGCCACACCCGTCCTTGCGCGGATCCGTTCCGCGCTCCAATTCGCAAAGGAAAACGCAATATGAGCACCGCACTCGACCTCCTCCCCGAGACGGGAGACATCACCCAGTGGACACCGCAGCAAGCAGCACTCCTCGAAGGCCTCGGCCTCAAGGGCACGAAGAACCGACAGGTCAACGGCCAGTGGGCGAAGGAGGCATTCGAAGCACCCGGCCCGTCGTCGAGATGTTCCTCGCCGAGTGCCGCCGTTCCGGCCTTGACCCCATCGCCAAGGAGATCTACTGCATCGAGCGGGGCGGCAAGTGGTCGATCGAGGTCGGCATCAACGGCATCCGCGGCAAGGCCGAAGAGACGGGCAAGTACGGCGGACAGACGGAGCCGCAGTGGTCGGACGACGGCGTGACCTGGGTGGATGTGTGGGTGAAGGACACCCCGCCGGCTGCTGCGCGCGTCGGCATCATCCGCACCGACTGGGCATCGCCTGCCGTCGGCGTCGTCACCTACGCCGGATACGTGCCTCGCAACAAGGCGGGAGGGATCACGCCGACTGGGCAGTGGCAGTTCAACTCCCCCAACCAGCTGCTCAAGTGCGCGGAGATGCAGGCGTTCCGCAAGGCGTTCCCGCGTCGCTTCACCGGCCTGTACATCGCCGAGGAGCTGGAGAGCACAACCTCGACGGAGAGCACGGCCCCGGCCGCCGTCTCGGAGGACTGGGCGGCGCTGATCCGCGCCGTCGATGACAAAGCCGACCTGGAGGCGCTCACCCTCCGGATCCGCGGCATTGAGGACGGCGAGAAGGTTCGCGAGTCTGAGATGACCGGTGACCTCCGCACCATCGTCATGACGCACGCCTCGACCCTCACCAAGGACTCACGCGAGCCCCGCGAACCCGAGGCGGCTCCGCCCGTTCCGCCCGCTACGGGCGACGTGATCGACGCCGAAGTCATCCCCGACGACGAGCCTGCCCCGGCCGCGGCGCCGACACCTGCCACCGAGCCCGAGGAGTCGGAGACGGAGCGCTACGAGCGCGAGGCCGGTGCCGAGTACGAACGGCAGATGGCAGCACAGACGGCCTCCGCGAATGGTTGAGTTCACGAACCCGCAGACGGGCGAGGTCGCCAACATCCCGACAGCGGATCTCGTCAACTACGAACCCGTCGGCCCGCTCGAACTCGAGCAGCTCATCCGCGAGGTCGGCGACCGCCTGGAGAACGCAGTGCCGATCATCAAGGAGTTATGGGGCCGCCGCTACCAGGCGGAGCGCAACTTCATCGAGGCGCGGGCGAAAGCGATCATGCGGTCGAACGAGTCGAGCGTCACCCGGCAACGGGCCGAAGCCGACCTCGCCACCATGCAGCAGAAGAACGACTTCGACGATGCCAAGGAAATCTTGCACGCGGCCGAGGAACTGCAGAAGGCGCTCACGTCCAAGCTCTACGGCTTTCTGAACCTGAACAAGGCGATCACGTCGGCGTACATGGCCGGCGGCGTCGGCCGATGATCGGCACCGCACGCCGTGAGGCCCCCACATTCTCCCTGCAGCCGATGGCTCAGGGCCCTGCAACACCCAACCCAGTAAGGAACCCAATGGCAGAAACCCAGAACGAGACCGGCAGCTTCGCGGCGACTCTCGCGTCGATCCGGCCGAAGACCGACGTCGAGGCGGCGGAAGTCATCCGCTCTCTCATCGCCGCGGTGAAGGACACCGGCAAGCCCGGATCGTTCAACCTCCGCGTCGACGTCAAGCTCGTCAACCCGGGCGGCTCCGAAGTGATCATCTCGGACAAGATCACCGCGAAGCTCCCCGAGCGCAACCGTGAGGGCTCCATCGCCTACACGGACAACGACAATAACCTGTCCCGCCGCGACCCGAGGTCCACGCCTCTCTTCGAGGACGACATCCGCGACACCCCCGCATTCAACGCCGAGACCGGCGAGATCAAGGACGTGAACTAAATGAGCGACATCACCGAAGCCCAGGCGATCGCAGAACTCGCGGTCCAGACCGTCGTACCTACCGAGCTGGTACCCGGCACCGCCTACGCGGTTCCGAATGGCGACGGTAGCGTGGCCTTCAAGGACACCGACGCCTACGGCGCCAACCCGCGCCGTGCGAAGGGTGCCCGCGTCGTCACGGATGCCGCCTCCTTCGTCGGCTACCTCAAGCGGCACTCCACCGTCGCCACCGAGGTCTACGCGGACACACCCGGCAGCACGGTCGTCGCCGTCATCGACTCCCACACCGGGGCCGACAAGCCTGCAGGGTGGGAAGGCCACAAGCTGACCCTCGGCCTCGTGAAGACGCCGGCGTGGCTCGCCTGGGCCGAGCACGACCTCGGTACGAACCCGCGAGCGTGGTTCAACCAGGCCGAGTTCGCCGAGTTCATCGAGGCACGCGCCCTCGACGTGGTCGATCCTGACCACGCCCGACTCATCGAGATCGCGACCACGTTCGAGGCGAAGTCGAATGCAGACTTCGGCTCGGCTGTGCGGCTGGACAACGGCGAGGTGAAGTTCGAATACACCGAGACGACCACGGCAAAGGCGGGATCGAAGGGTGCACTCGAAATCCCGAAGATCCTCAAGCTCGCGATCCGCCCGTACATCGGCGGCCCGATCTACCACGTGACCGCGCAGTTCCGGTACCGCGTCAACAGCGGGGACCTTCGGCTCGGGTTCGCGCTCGAGCGGCCGCAGGACATCCTCGACGCTGCGTTCGCTGACGTCGTGTCGGAGATCCGTGACGGCAAGACCGAGAAGAAGGTCGGCCCGCCGCCCACCGAGACTCGCCTGTTCGAGGGCATCACCGCCCCGATCTTCTACGGCAAGCCGCAGTAACTCACACCCGCACCACCCGCCGCCGGGAGGCATCATGACCAGCATGACCGCACCAAGATCCGAGGGCACCTCGTGATCGGCACTGACACGGGCATGATGCCCGCCAGCTTTCTCACCCCCACGCCCCGCCGTGTTATCGGCATTGACCTCTCGATGACGTCGACGGGCCTCGCCGTCATCGCGAACGGCGTCATCGAAACCCACACGGTCACGTCGAAGCCCGACGCCGGCACGCTACGCAGCTTCCTCGCCCGGTCGGAACGGATCGCACAGCAGATCGACGATGCGGTGAAGTTCACCCGCAGCGACCTAGTCGTAATCGAGGGACTCATCTTCCACGGCAAGTCATCGTCACTCGACAAGATCCACGCTCACTGGTGGCTGGTCGTGAAGTCCATCGCCGACTTCATCGAGCAGGAGCCGGTCGTCGTGAATACCTCGCAGCGCTGCCTCTACGCCACCGGCAAGGGATCGGCGAAGAAGGACATCGTGCTCGCCGCAGTGATCAAGCGCTACCCGCAGGCCGACCCAACAGGTAACGACGAGGCCGACGCTGTGGTCTTCGCCGCGATGGGTGCCCGCCATCTGGGGATACCCGTCGAAGAGTCGCTGCCGATCGCGAACCTCGAAGCGATGGGCGCCGTCAGGTGGTCGGTGTGATCAAGCCGAAGGTCCCCCTGCCATCGAAGGCAGACGAGGCCGACGCCTACGAGCTCGCCACGCTGCGTGACAAGGACACCTGCCAGCGGTGCCGACGCGACTGCGGGCCGACCGCCAGGGACCACCGTGTGAACCGCTCACAGGGCGGCCGTACCGTCGTGTCGAACCTGCAGGTGCTGGGGCTCGGCTGCCACAAGTGGGCGACCGAGCACCCCAAGGACGCGCTGGCCGAGGGCTGGGCGGCACCGGGCTACTCCGACCCGCTCGTCTGGCCGGCACGGCGCTGGATGCCCGTGGCGCTCGGCATCGTGCATCTCTCCTGGGTCCAGTACGACAACTCGGGATTGGTCGCGGTCATCACAGAGGCCGAGGCATTCGCGCTGATGTACGGCGACTCATGATCGACGTCCCCGCGCTGCTCGCGCACATCAAGGCCCGTGCGAACGCCCAGGCATCACTCGTCGCCGCCGCCGTCCTCGACGGTCTGGCAACCGCAATCGAGCGGGGTGACTTCAACGTAAAGGAAGGAGATGAGACGTAGTGGTCTGGTTCAACGTAGATGACGGATTCTCCAGCAGCCCGAAGGTTCTGAGTATCCCCCGGGACGAGCGCATGGCCGCGGTTGGGCTGTGGACGACGGCCGGAAGTTGGTGCTCCAAGCACATGACGGACGGCCATATCGGCTCGTTCATGCTCGACGAATGGGGTGCGAATCCGGGTTCAGCGTCGCACCTGGTGGCCTCTGGCCTGTGGGAGATCACCCCTGAGGGGTTCGTCTTCCATGACTGGTCGGGGTGGCAGCGCACGAGGGATGAAATTGAGGCCGGACGCGAGAAGGAGCGGGTACGAAAGAAGACGTGGCGAGAGAATAAAGCTGGTCAGGGGCTTTTTCCTGTCCCGCAAATGTCCCAAGGGACAGACAATGGGACACCCGCGTCAGTCCCACGGGTGTCCCAACACCCAAGCCAAGCCCTTCCAATCCCTTCCAAGCCAACCCTGTTAAGTACTAAAAGCTCTTCGTCGGAGCTTCGCCCCGACGTCGAAGGGTTGTGCATCCTCCTCCGCGATCTCGTCATCGCCAACGGGTCGAAGCCGCCGGTCATCGGCAAGGGCTGGCTCACCGCCGCCCGACTGATGCTCGTCGCCGACGGCCGCGACCCTATGGCCGCCGAACGGCTCATGCGCTGGTGCCAGGCGGACGACTTCTGGAAGGCCAACGTCCTATCGATGCCGACCTTCCGGAAGAGCTACGACAAGATCCGCCTCCATGCGGAACGGCAGCGGACCGAGCGGCTCAATCAGGGCGGCAAGGTCCCGAAGGATCAGCAGATCCTCGACGTCATCGAGACAGGAAAACGAATGCAAGCAGAGCACGAGCGAAAGGCGCTGAACGCATGATGACCTACCTCGATATCGGGTTCCTCCTCGGACGGGTAAAGGACCAGGACAACCGCGAGGTGCCGAAGTCCGGCGTCTTGCATGAGGACTGGCTGCAAATCCTGACGGGCGTCGACGGGATGGAGGACCCGTCGCTCGATGAGTGTCTCGCGGCGCTGGTCCGCCATCGGCAAGTCAGCCCGGGTGTGTACCTCGAGCCGGGGCACATCATCGCGAACGTCCGCATCCTCCGCTCTCGTCAGGCGCGCGCGGCGCGCATCGAAGAGTCCATCCAGCGCCGGGCCATCACGGCTCCGGCCATCAACCTCGACCGGGTCAAGTTTGAGGAGGAGACGAAGGCGGCGACCATCGCCGAGCGGATCCGGAAAGGCCTCGACCCGACGACAGGGAAGGCGCCGTCGTGAGCACCCGCCTCGGCGTCGAGCTCACGGACGAACAGCATCAGGCCCTGTCGAAGATCGCACGGAAACGCGGCATCGCCGTGAGCACCCTCATCGAACAGCTGGTCGCTCACGCGCTCCAGCCGACGCCGGCCATGATCCGCCAGCGACTGTCCGACGAGGTGCGAAAGCTGCACGCCACGGGCCGCAACGACCGGCTGATCGCCGAGAACCTCGGCATCCCCCGACCGTACGCGTCCCGACTCCGCAACGAAATGAAACTCCCGGCCAACGATCCCCGCGGCTGGAAACCCAAACAGAAAGCGAGCACAACGACATGAGCACCATCATCAAGCGCGTTCCCTCCGAAGAACGCGAGATCGCGATGGGAATCACCGCAGCGACGCCCGATCACTGGGTCGTCTCCATCGGTGAGTACGCCGACCAGGGCGAGGCCGACGTCGACATTCGTGTCCTCGGCGCTGTCGACGAGGGTGGCAACGACATCAGTGAGCACGTGGCGAAGCTGGTCGCCCAGTCGGTCGAGAACGCGATCAGCATGGGAATCCTCTAATGGCGGGCGAGACGGTCATCACCGTCGTCGGCAACCTGACCGCCGACGCAGAACTTCGTTACACCCAGGGCGGCCTCGCCGTCGCGAACTTCACGATCGCGAGCACCCCGAGGAACTTCGACCGGGCCTCGAACGAGTGGAAGGACGGCGACGCGCTGTTCCTCCGGGCGAGCGTCTGGCGTGAGTTCGCTGAGCACGTCGCTGGATCTCTGACGAAGGGCACGCGTGTGGTCGCGACCGGCCGCCTGCGCCAACGTTCGTACCAGACCAAGGAAGGCGAGAAGCGCACGTCGTT
The DNA here is from genome assembly GCF_035019865.1 of Cryobacterium sp. 10I5. NCBI lineage: Bacteria > Bacillati > Actinomycetota > Actinomycetes > Micrococcales > Microbacteriaceae > Cryobacterium > Cryobacterium sp. 10I5. Next base: position 77,974 of record NZ_JASJVI010000004.1, on the reverse strand, counting down.
CGAACTGGAGATCGACGACATCGGCCCGTCGCTCAAGTACGCCACGGCCGCGGTCGCCCGGGCGGCGGCGAGCAACACGCGTGGCTCGGCGCCCGCGGGCAACGACGAACCGTGGGCGGCCACGCCGCCGGCATCCGCGGCAGCTACCCCGGCCGGTGGTGGCGATGTCTGGAACACCCCGGGGAATTTCAGCGATGAGACACCCTTCTAGGCCATGGACCCGGAAGAAGCGCTGAACGCCGTCACGGAGTGGCTGCCTGACTTCCTCGCCTGGGCGGACAACCCCCAGCACGTCGACGCGAATTCGCTCTACGAGCGAGGCGCAAAGCAAATCCTCGATGACTATCTGGGCAGCCTCGACAGTGACAGCCCTGACCACGCGGTCGAGCAGGCCGAGTCCCGCCTGGTCGCCGCCGAGGTCGCACTGACGCTCAGTGCCTGCGCCGAGTGGATCGTCGCGAACCGCAGGCACTGAGCACGACCCACCGGGGGCGGCATGAGCCGCCCCCACCTTGACAACTCCACACAGACGAAGGACGACACGATGACGATCGCTGACCGCACGCTCACGAGAGACGAGGTCGACCGCTGGCTCGCGGCCCACCCGCTCGAACCCACACCCACCCTCACCTACGAAGCGTTCCTCCGCGAGAAGGTCAACTTCGACAAGTCCTTCGGCTTCCACATCGACCAGTCCGAAGTGAACCCGATGCTGAAACCCCACCAGCGCGACCTGGTGCAGTGGGGAGTCGCCGGCGGCCGTCGTGCGTTCTTCGCCGCGTTCGGCCTGGGCAAGACGTTCGTCCAGATCGAGACGCTGCGGCTGATCACGAAGCACCGCGGCGGCCGGGCTCTGATCGTCGCCCCGCTCGGGATGCGGCATGACTTCATCGCGGACGGCGCGAAGCTGAGCGTGGAGATCTCCTTCATCAAGACCGCGGCATTCGGCCTCCCCGGCGAGGGCATGTTCGTCACGAACTACGAGAGCGTGCGGGACGGGAAGATCGACCCGAATCTGTTCACGGCCACGAGCCTCGACGAAGCATCCGTGCTCCGCGACTACGGCTCGAAGACGTTCCAGACGTTCCTGCACCAGTTCAAGGACATCGCATTCCGGTTCGTCGCCACCGCGACGCCGAGCCCAAACCGGTTCAAGGAGCTGTCCCACTACGCCGCGTACCTCGGCATCATGGACTCCGGCCAGATCCTCACCCGGTTCTTCCAGCGGGACTCGTCGCAGGCGGGCAACCTCACGCTGCACCCGCACAAGGAGCGCGAGTTCTGGCTGTGGCTGAACACCTGGGCGTGCTTCATCCAGAAGCCCTCCGACCTCGGCTACTCGGATGACGACTATGAGCTCCCCGAGATCGAGGTCCGGTTCCACCGGGTCGAGGTCACCGGCGGCGAGGTCCGCACCGACTCGGACGGTCAGGCTGTCCTCTTCGCGAACGGTGCGCTCGGCCTGTCCGGCGCCGCGCTGGAGAAGCGCAACAGCCTGCCTGCCCGAATCGAGAAGCTCGCCGAGATCGTGAATGCCTCCCCCGAAGATCACTTCGTGCTCTGGCACACCCTCGAGGATGAGCGCCGGGCGATCAAGAAGGCGATCCCCGAGGCCATGGAGATCTTCGGGTCCCTCGACTTGGACGAGCGCGAGGAACGCGCGGTGAAGTTCGCCGAAGGTGAGTCCCGGATCCTCGCGACCAAGCCGTCCCTGTCCGGGTCCGGGTCGAACTTCCAGCGGCACTGCCACCGGGCGATCTACGCGGGCATCGATTTCAAGTTCAACGACTTCATCCAGTCCGTGCACCGTCTCCACCGGTTCCTGCAGACGGAGCAGGTTCAGATCGATGTGATCCTGGCGGAGTCCGAAGAATCGGTGATCGAGATCCTGCTGGCGAAGTGGGAGCAGCACAAGAAGCTGACCTCATCGATGTCGGACATCATTCGCGAGTACGGTCTCGACGCCGGCGCGATCTCGGAAGCCCTCACCCGGACGATGGGTGTCGAGCGCGTCGAAGCGTCCGGGGCCAAATGGATGTTTGCCCTCAACGATTGCGTTCTGGAAACCCGCGATCACATGGAGACCGACTCGGTCGACATGATCCTGTCGAGCATCCCGTTCGGCACCCAGTACGAGTACTCGCCGAGCTACAACGACTTCGGGCACACGGACGACAACGGGCACTTCTGGCAGCAGATGGACTACCTGACGCCGAACCTGCTCCGCGTGCTGAAGCCCGGCCGGGTGGCGGCCATTCACGTGAAGGACCGCATCCTCTTCGGTAACGTCGAGGGCACCGGCAACCCGACCGTGCAAGCGTTCCACGCCGAGACGATCGCGCACTTCCGGTCGCACGGCTTCGACTACCTGGGCATGCACACCATCGTCACCGACGTCGTGCGCGAGAACAACCAGACCTATCGCCTCGGCTACACGAAGATGCGCGCTGACGCGTCGTCGATGGGCATGGGGATGCCCGAGTACGTGCTGATCTTCCGCAAGCCGCAGACGGACCGGACGAAAGGCTGGGGCGACGAGCGTGTGACGAAGGACGTCTACGACCCATCGAAACCCGTCACCGAGGAGAACAACCCGGAGGACGGCTACTCGCTGGCCCGCTGGCAGATCGACGCGCACGCGTTCTGGCGCTCGTCGGGCGACCGGCACCTCACCCCTGAGGAGCTGGCGCAGCTCAAGCCCGAGGACATTTCCCGCCTGTTCACCGAGCAGACGAAACACGAGGTATACGACTACGCCTCGCACATCAAGGTCGGGGAGCTACTGGCCGGCCGGAAGCGACTCCCGTCGACGTTCATGTCGCTCGCCCCGGCATCCTGGCACCCGGACGTCTGGCATGACGTGAACCGCATGCTCACCCTCAACAGCGAGCAGGCGCGCCGGAACCTGACGATGCACATCTGCCCGCTGCAGTTCGACATCGTGGACCGGCTCATCATCGAGAAGACGAACCCCGGCGAGCTGGTCTACGACCCGTTCGGTGGGCTCGGCACGGTCCCGGTACGCGCCAACAAGCTCGGGCGCCGCGGCCGTGCCGCCGAGCTGAACCCTGAGTCGTTCCGCGACGGGATCAAGTACCTCGAGGCGGGCGAGCGGAAGCAGGAGATGCCGTCGCTGTTCGACATGATCGACCTCGCGATGGAGGAAGCGTCATGATCCTCGGACACGTGGTCATCGAATACAACCAGGCGTCTGGGCAGCCGCGTATTTGCAGCGGCGACGACCTGCTCGAGGAGTACGAAGCCAAAGACGCCATGGACAAGGAACGCGCCCTGACGAAGAGCATCGGCCGGCGCGAACGGTATGTCATCGCCGAGGTCGAGTACGACGAATACGCCGACGAGGATCGCGAGTGAAACCGATCCGAACTCTCACACACAAGGCACCTGTCACATCGACTGGGGCCTTTTTTCATGCCCAGAAAGGGGCCTCATGATCGACTCACTCGACTTCCCGCACGGAACGCCCCGCGGCTACGACCTCGGCTGTCACGGTCGCGCCGCCTGCCCCGGCGTCATCACGTGCACGAGAGCGCGGGAGCGGTACTCCGGCGACTACACGTATATGAAGCGGGTCCAAGCGGGACTCACCCCGGCGGAGATCGTCGCCGTGGAGCTCGCAGACGCTTCGGCCGCGAAGGCGGCGCGCCTGGCAGCAAAGCAGCGGGCGTGGCGGGCATCGAAACCGAAACCCGTGACTGTGCTCCCGACGCCACGTGTTGTGGGTCCGACGACGCGACGGCCCAAGCGTTACCTCCTGCCGCCGGAACGGATCAACCACGGCACCACGTACGGCTACAACTCGGGCTGCCACAAGGACTCGCCCTGTCCGAAGCCCGACGGAGAGACCTGCTGGGATGCGATCCACGCCTATCAGGTGAAGCAGGGGCGGGCGAATGGCGTCAAGGAACGCATCCCGCCTGAGCACGGGACACCGGGCGGATACCGGGTGTTCGCGTGCCACGCCAAGTCGGTGTGTCCGTCAGAGACGAGCGGCGGGAAGTCCTGCACGACGGCCATGGCCGAGTACCGGAAAGCGAACCGGCCCTCACGGGCCAAACCAACGATGGAGAAGGCAGCATGAGCACAGCAACACTGGATCGGCCGACGTTCCGCCGCGCAACCGTCGTCAGTAACGGCCTCACGGTCACGGATCTCTTCTGCGGGGCCGGCGGATCCTCGTCGGGCCTCGTCGCTGCGGGCTTCCGGGTGGTGATCGCCGCGAACCACTGGAAGATGGCGATCGACTCCCACCAGATCAACCACCCGACGACGGATCACGACAGCGCGGACATCTCCCAGGTGGAGCCGTCCCGCTTCCCGACGACAGACATCCTGTGGGCGTCCCCGGAGTGCACGAACCACTCGGTGGCGAAGGGCATCAAGCGGCAGCGGGCAGCGCAGGACCAGCTCCCGGGCATGGCCGACAAGCTGCCGGATGCCGCGGCCGTGCGCTCCCGCGCCACCATGTGGGACGTTCCTCGCTTCGCCGAGTACCACATGTACAAGGCGATCATCATCGAGAACGTCGTCGACGCGTACCGGTGGGTACAGTTCCCCGCGTGGCTGATGGCCATGGAGTCCCTCGGATACGACCACGAGATCGCCTGGGTGAACTCGATGCACGCTCAGGCCCTCGGGGATCCGGCACCGCAGTCCCGCGACCGGATGTACGTGGTGTTCTGGCGGAAGGGCAACACGAAGCCGAACCTCGAGAAGTGGACGCGGCCGAACGCGTTCTGCGAGACGCACGGCATCGTGAAGGCCGTCCAGGTGTTCAAGAAGGCGGAGCGCTGGGGCAGGTACAAGGCCCAGTACGTCTTCCGCTGCGGCCAGTGCGCGGCCGTGGTCGAGCCGGGCTGGCTGCCGGCGTCGTCGGCGATCGACTTCAACATCGAGGGCACCCGGATCGGGGACCGCGACAAGCCGTTGTCGCCGAAGACGATGACGCGCATCGAGAAGGGCATCGAGCGGTACTGGAAGCCGCTCGTCGTCGAGAACGCGGGAACGGTCTACGACGCCGCGGACCCCAAGCACCCGCACTACCTCGACCCGGACGGCTACTACCGCGCGAACCCGACATCTGACCCGCTTCGCACCATCAGCACCTGGGGAGATTCGAAAGGGCTCGCGCTGCCGCCGATCATCACGGACGGCATCCGCGGCGACGGCACCGTGCAGTCCGGGGCCGGTCCGCTGAACACGCAGACCACCGCGCAGACGAAGGGCGTCATGTTCCCGCCGTTCCTCGCCCAGTTCCGCGAGAGGGAGCGCACTCTCGATGCCACCCGCGACCCGCTGACTACGATCGTTGCGGACGGGGCAGGGCAGATGCTGGTTCAGCATGCGTCACTGCTGATCCCGGTCGAGGGCCGCGAGGGGAAGTCGGCCGCTCGAGCGAGCGAACCGCACCGAACCCAGTCGACCCGGAACGAGACGGGCATCCTGATCCCTCTGCGCAATCACGGGGTCGCGAAGGAAACGTCCTCGCCGATCGACACCGTCTCGGCAAACGGTAACCACCACGCCCTCGTCATGCGAAACAACACGGGAGGCGCCGAGATGACCACACCGGCCACCGAGTCGCTGCGGACGCTCACCACGGGCGGACACCAGTCGCTGCTCGTTCCCTACTACGGGACGAGCCTCCCGGCGCCCGTGTCGGAACCGCACCGGACGCTGACCACCGTCGACCGCTACTCACTGCTCACTGGCCCGGTCGACATCGAGGACTGCATCTTCCGGATGCTGACCCCCGACGAGATCAAGCGCGGCATGGGGTTCGCCGGTGCGTACGTGCTGCTCGGCACGAAGCGCGAGCAGGTGAAGCAGAGCGGGAACGCGGTCACGCCGCCGAACGCTCGCGACCTGGGCGCGGCCGTCGCGGAGTCGCTCGGCGCCGTGTTCACGGTCGCGGCATGAGCCTACCGAGAGGTCGTGAGCTCGCTGACCCTTTCCGCGATCTCGGCAATCGCCTCCAGGGTCCCTGCGGCGTTCGGCAGGCTCGGGAAGGATTCAGCGAACACGATCGGGGCGTTCCCCATGAAACGCACGCGAAGGATAGATGGGTTATCGCTCCCCTCGGCGTATCCCGGAATGGAGTAGAACCCCGATCCTCCTGCTGCTTGGAGCTTGGAGATGAGCGACTGAATGCTCCACGCGAGCTCGTCGGCGACTCTGAAATTGGTGCCGGAATAGTAAATGGTTTGCATGTCCGCACTCTATCCGTAGTGGTCCCGTGACGACCGTCCCCACCTGGCAGCAGATCACCGCGGCCACAGCATCCCTTCGAACGGTCGGCGGCGTCTATGACTACGTCGCCGACGCGCTCCAGCACGACCACCAACATCTACGAGAGGAAAGCACTATGAGCAAGGCAAGAGACGAAGCGGTCGCAAGACGGAAGGCCACCCGGAACCCGATGGCATGTAACCCCGACACGGAGGTGGCCTGGGGGTTCGACGCCGCGGCCGACGTGTACGAGTTCGAGTGTACGAACGTGGAGGGCGAGCTTCGCGGGGCGATCGACAGGCTGACCGCCGAGCTCGCCGAGGCCCGGTCTGCGAACGGTTCGCTGATCAACTGGCCGGGCCTGTACGAGGTTGTGGCGAAGCGGGCCGCACAGTACGAGCTGGCCATGCGTGAGTCGGGGCTGTCCGTGCTGGACGCGCTGCACCGGGAGGCGTTCACCGCTGCGGATGTGGTGGCGGCGAAGGCTGACGCGATCGAGGAAGTCCGGGACAAGATCACGCCCCCGCTGAACTGGAACCTTGACCCGACCACGGGCAACGAGCGACCGGGTACGTCGACAATCGATGCGGTCTACGCGGACGTGCACCGCGAGATGACGGACCTCGCTGACGAGTACCGGAAGGCGGGCAGCTGATGCACGCCCAGATGGCTGCCATGTGCAAGCTGCTCGAATCCGAGGGCCACATGACACCGATCGCAACGCGGCAGATTCTCCAGGTAGTTGAGGCCGCAGAGCAACGGGCAGACCTCGCCCGCCAGAACGAGCACTACACGAAGCAACCGATGAGCGACGACACGAAGGACGAATCATGAGCAACGAAGAACACGCAGCGCCAATGCCCTACACCCCGACGACCGAGCAGATCCGCGACCTGTACAGGCTGGGCGCGTTGAGCGTTGACGCGATCCAGCCGTTGGACCTTCCCGAGACCATGGCGATGTTTGACCGCTGGCTCGCAGACGCCCTTGAATCCCTTCCCACCCCTCCCACAGGAGAGCCGGAACGGGAAGCGCTGGCACTGCTTCTCTATCGCGCGGATTGGGGCCACCCGCGAATGGACCTCGGGTGGCCGACGACGGGAGACCTTGCGAAGGGCCGCAGCATCTTCGACCCACCGCCAACCGTCGCCGAATTCCAGTCGGAATTCTTCGAGAAGGCGGACGCAATCCTGGTCGCTGGCTACCGACGCCAGCCTGAGCCGCGAGAGGTCACGACGGTCGAGGAACTGAACGCGCTACCGGTCGAGTCTGTAGTGATGTCCGAGGATATCGCCTACCAGAAGGACGGGGTATCTATTTGGGACGGCGCTGGCAGATGCTGGTCGACTACGCAGATTGACCTCCCCGCCCGTATCCTCTTCACCCCCAGTACGGAGCAGCCCTGATGGCCGGGGCCACGTACGTCTGCGGGATGGACGACCGCCCGGGACCGCGCGACGAATGCCCGAACACCCTGCACGACCATCCGCTGCCGAGCGGCTACAACAGTGCAGCCGAAACGGCGCGCGTTCGACTGGCCAAAGGGTGGCAGAACGTCCGCTGTTCGACCTGCGGCCTCTACGGCTGGGTGACGGGGTGGGCAGCCAACGCGGAAACGCCCACCGCCGCCCGCCATCCCGAGCCTCCCGCCACGGCGGCAGGAAATGACACAGCTGTAGTTCCAACCCCACCCAAGCCCGGAGATAGGCGCACACAGCGCGAAGGAGAGAGCAGATGAGCATGCACATCGTCGGCGTGGAATGTGTGACCACCGACTACCGCGCGTCACTCACCGACGACGAGTTCTGGCCCTTCGTGCTCGGCGGCATCCGCCCAGGCGAAGAACCCGACGAACCCGACATCGAAGAGATCGCCAACCAGAACGGGCCCTGCCCCGAATGCGGCGAGCACGGCGCGTGCGCGTACGACTTCGAAGGCCGGCCGATGATCCACATCACGAAGAGCGAGGACGAACACACATGAGCTACCTACCCTGTATCACCAACTCAGTTCCCGACGTCAGGTCGTGCACCCTGCGCGGCCAGCACGCCAGCAACTGTGACGGCTGGGAATGGCGCTACAACCGTGATGCCGAATGTGAGTACCCGACACCCGTCGAGTGCAGCGGCTGCCTCCCGGTGCCCGCCGACCACGGGCTCCTCTGCTGGCACTGCTGGGAGAAGCTGCTCGCCGCCCTCAAAATCGCCCCGGACATGATCACGCACCTCTGCTCCGTCGACCGGGCACAGCAGGTCGACAACAACGGTGTGCGCGCCTCGGCGACGTGGATCCTCCCGGTGCCCATGACCTGGCGCACCGCGGACGACCTGATCATGCTGCTCGGACACCCCGACCCCGGGTTCCCTGCAGACGCCACCGTGTGGGAGGCCGAGGCAATCACCGACCGCTACGTCGACTACAGCGACCCGGACAACTTCGTCCGCCGGGATCCTCAACTGTGGACGTCCAGCATCGACGGCGCCGAGAACGCGGTGCGCTTCTACCTGCTCATCCAGCGGGCCATGAAGCAGCACCCCATGGCGGACTACGAGCACAAGGTGCAGAACGTGCGCTGCAGGGAATGCTTCCAGCTCACGCTCCTGTGGAAGCCGCCGCTGACCTTCGAGGACGGCATCCACATCGTGTGCTCGAACCCGGCGTGCACGTTCGAGGTCGACGAGACGCAGTACCAGAAGATCGCCGCCCAGCAGCTCGAGGTGCTCACGTCTGCGATCCGAGAGCGGAAGGCCGCCGAGCTCGCCGAGGCCCGGAAGGCGCGCGCACTGGACAAGCGGGCGCGAGCAGCCAAGGCGAAGGCCGCCGAGAAGGCGGCGGAGGTCGGGGTGCCGGCGTGACGAAGCAGTCGGAGACCTGGGCGACGGTGCGCGCGGCGGCCGCCACCGTGCAGCGCAGCGAGCGAACCATCTTCCGGTGGGTAGAGGCCGGGTTCGTCCGCTCGATGAAGGCGCGCGGACTCGTCCTCGTTCGCCGTGCCGATGTGATCGCGACCGAACGGTCAATCTTCGATGGTGAGGTGCCGACGAAGCACGAGTAAAAAACTTCGGCGCGTCCTATTGAAAATAGTGGACAATGTTTCAACCTGTGTCATGATTGAAGGCAGTAGGAGACTTGTCTCAACTGTTCAAAAGCCCCAGTCTTTCCCGCCGAAATCGGTGGACGTGACGGGGCTTTCCCTGTCCCTGTGGGGCATCCGCGGTGTCCCATGGGGCGTCCGGCGGGTGTCCCACCGGGACATAGATCACCCAGCAGTTACCACCACCAAGGAGTAATCATGACCGCAGTGTCCCCCGGCCGCATCGTCCAATTCACTGTCACCGAGCAGCAGGCCAAGCAGATCAACGCCCAGCGCACGCAGGCAGGCCACGCCACGAAGACTGGGAACGTCGCTCGCGAGGGCGACAGCTTCCCGATGATCGTCGTCCGCGTGTGGCCCAACGAGTGCGTGAACGGCCAGGCGTTCCTCGATGGGAACGACACTCTCTGGGTCTGCAGTGCCGGGCCCGAAGACCAGACGCTGCCCACGGGCGGCCTATACGGCAAGTGGCGCTGGCCCGAGCGCGTCTAGCACCGTCGAACAGCGTTGTCCCGGCTGGCTTACGGGGCTCAGTGTGGAGTAGAGAAGTTCGGTCATCTCACGGGTCTCATAAACCTGAAATCGCGGGTTCGAATCCCGCCTCCGCAACGATCCGGCGCCGCGTCAACGCTGCCCTAACCAGTAAAGACTGCCCTGAGGCTGTGCACCGTTCGCGGCCGGCAGACCTGCGCGGGCGCCGGAACACCTCAACGGAAGGCTGATCATGAGCGTGGCAACGAAGGCAGCACTCGACGCCGCCATTCAGGCTCACTTCGCCGACGTGACTCTCGGCGGATTCACCACGGGCTACGTCCTCCAGGTCAAGGGCAAGACCAGCGAAGACCTCGAAGCGGGCCAGCAGACCTCATACCTGCGCGAAGTTGCCGAGTCACAGGACTCCGACATCTCCCTCGGCCTCATGGACTTCATGCACACCAAGTTCCGCCAGTCGGTGGGCGAGTCGTGGGTGCCCGGCGATGACGACTAACCCGCGCATCTGTCCGGTCTGCGGCCGCATCTGGCCTGTGATCATCCTTGCCACCGAGTGCAAGCACAAGCCGGTCCCCGAGAGCCTGTACTGAGCCTCAAGGTCTCCGAAAACACGGGGTTAGACCACCCGCGAGATTTCGAAACCCCGGAAAGACGCGGAAGTCGCCCCGCGAGCACGACGTCGACCAGCTTCCCCACTGATTTGCCACCCGTCAGCCAACCGAATCAAGGTCGACTCGGCCGCCGTCACCGTGCGTAGCTTCCACAGTCACGGTAGGAGGTCGCACACGTTCACCCCTGGGCGAGTGGCAAAACCCTTTCCGGCACGCACGTCAACGCCGTTCGTGCATTGCGGCGAAGGACTCCTGAAGGCCCTGTACCTTTCCGGGGCTGAGCCACCTGCGTGCTGCCGGACCCTCTTCCAACGATTGGAGCAACCGTGAACCTCGAAGCAATCGCCGCCGTCTGCCACGACGCCAACCGCCGCCTCCAGATCCTCCAAGGCGACGCCGCACCCTCGCAGCCGTGGGACACCGCCGAGCAGTGGCAGCGCGACTCCGCCATCGAAGGCGTGCAGGCTGCCATCGACGGCGCAACACCCCGCGAACTCCACGAGTCCTGGTGTGCCTTCAAGGTCGCAGACGGCTGGACGTTCGGCGAGGTCAAGGACGCCGGCGAGAAGACACACCCGTGCCTTGTCGACTACGACGACCTCCCCGCCGAACAGCGCACTAAGGATGACCTCTTCACCGCCATCGTGCTCGCCCTCCACCAGTAGGCCCAACACCATGAACGACGCCGAGATCGAAGAGGCCTACCTCGTCGAATACGACCGCGAGCACGGCGTCGAATAGCGCAACCCCACACTGAGCGACCAGGCGTCGCACGGCAGTCCGAACTTCCGAACGAGGTGATGATTGTGGCCCGCGAAACGTTCCGCTCCCAAAAGGGCGCAGAGGCTCGCCGTCTCTTCGACGATGGTCGCTCGTGCGCCGAGATCGCAAAGCTCCTCGACTCTTCGAAGGCGACCGTGTCTCGCTGGGCGAAGGCGGAAGGTCTGCTCTTCGATCGGTCGCAGACTGCTGCCGCGACGGTCGCGAAGCAGGTCGATCTGACTGAGGCCCGCATGAACCTCGCGCACCGCTTGAACAAGGCAGCCCTCGACATGCTGGACATGCTCGACAAGCCGTTCGAGGTCTTCAACTTCGGCGGCTCCAACAACACGTTCGCATCGAAGACTCTCGACTCGGTTCCGGTGGAGGCTCGTCGGACGATCATCACGTCGACGGCCATCGTGTTCGACAAGATCAGTCGCATCGTCGAGAAGGACAATGGCGGTCTGGAGACGACGGTCGGCGTGCTCGATGCCCTGTCGGGGAATCTGGCGGCCGCGGCGGCTCTCCTGCGGGATGAGGATTCGACGCCGGTGACTGACGCCGATGCTGTTTGAGTCGGCGATGCTCGCTGGTCTGCTGAAGCGGATCTCGAAGAAGCAGCTGCTGTCCATCGTGGACAGTCCCAGCCGGCGCATTGCGCTCTGGTCGGGGTCGGTGTCGGCGGGGAAGACGTTCGCTTCGCTGATCGCGTTCCTGCTCGCCGTGCGCAACGCGCCGACGAACGGCCTGATCGTGATCGTGGGCAACTCCCTCGACACCATCTACACGAACGTCTTCACGCAGCTGATGAACGCGGAACTGTTCGGTTCGAACGTGGTGTCGCAGATCAAGTACACGCCTGGCGCGACGAAGGCGTACATCCTCGGCCGGGAGATCATCCTCGTCGGCGCGAACAACGCCGCATCCGTGAAGCGCATTCAGGGTAAGACGATCGGCCTCGTGTACGTGGACGAGGCGACCCTGCTGCTCGAGCCGTTCTGGGACATGCTCATCACCCGTCTCCGGGTGGAGGGTGCGCGCCTGCTCGGCACGATGAACCCGGCGTCGATGAACCATTGGCTTCGGAAGAAGTGGATCCTCGACGCTGACCGTCAGGACGTCATCCACTTCCCCTTCACCATGCTCGACAACCCGTCGCTGCCCGGCTGGTATGTGGAGCAGATGAAGCGCTCCTTCGCGGGCGTCTTCTACGACCGCATGATCCTGGGCAAGTGGACGAACGCCGCCGGCGCCGTCTACCCGATGTGGGATCCTGCCCGCCACATCATCCAGTTCGACCAGATGCCCCGCATCGAACGTGTCGTCGGTGTCGGCATCGACTACGGCACCTCGAACGCGTCCGCCGCCCTCATGGTCGGCCTCACCAGTCCGGAGCAGGGCAAGAAGCGCAGCCTGATCCTGATGGACGAGTGGCGTTACGACCCCCGCGATCACAACGGCGTCACCATGGCGCCCTCCGACCAGGCGAAGCAGTACGTGAAGTGGCTGGCCTCGAAGCACACCCCGTACGAAGCGCTGCTCGACCCCGAGTATCACGTCGTCGACCCGGCCGCCTCGCACTTCTCCGCTGAGCTCCGCAAGTTCCCTGACCTGCAGCTCGCCAACGCCTCCAACGCCGTGCTCAAGGGCATCGGCACCGTGTCCGGGCTGCTGGCCAACGACCAACTCAAGGTCGTCGGCGGGCGGTGTGCCGGGTTCGAGTCCGAGATCACCGAGTACCGGTGGGATGCGAAAGCGACCGAAGCCGGGCACGACGAAGTGGTCAAGGAAGACGACCACTCCCTCGACGCCGGCCGGTACGGAATCCACACCACCCGATCGTCCTGGCAGTACGAACTCGACGCCGCCTAACACCCTGCGGGGTCACACCCCATTGGAGGGCATCATGGCCGATCTGTTCCCCCCGGCCCCGTTCGACGAAGCATTCAAGCAGCTCGCGATCTACGACGCGTGGTACTCGAACAACCTCGACAACCTTCTCGATCAGCTCGGCACGCCGGCAACGCACATGCATCAGGGCCGGCCGCACACGGGCGGGCTGATGGGCGCGCTCAACAACGGCGTGTTCGGCACTCCGGAGAACCGCTCGTCGCTGACGATCCCCACCGCGGGCGACCTTGCGCAGCTGTCCGCTGACCTGCTGTTCGCCGAGGCCCCCGAGTTCACCCTGTGCGACTCGAAGGACACCGCGGACGTCAAGGCCACCCCGGAGCGCGTCGCCGCTCAGGAGCGCCTCGAGGTCATCATGGGCTCCGACCAGGCGCACGCTGAACTGCTGCGCTCCGGAGAGTACGCGGCCGCTCACGGTGGCGCGTACCTTGCGTGCACGTGGGACAAGGCGTTCGAGGATCACGTGTGGCCGCGCGCGTACCGCGCCGACTGCGCCATCCCCGAGTTCCGCTACGGCCGCCTCTCCGCCGTCACACTGTGGACCGAGTACGAGAAGAAGGATGCCGTCTACCGGCTCTTCGAACGGCACGACCCGGGCCGCATCACCTACTCCCTGTGGAAGGGCATGGCCGGGCTGAAGGGCTCGCAGGTCAACATCGGGGCCATCCCTGAGACCGAGCACTACGGCACCCTCATCGACGTCTCCAACGCCGACCTGCTGCCGGGCGCACCAACCATGGACATCGTCGTGAAGTTCGACGTGCCCTGGCTGGCTGTCGAGTTCTACCCCAACATGCTGCCGAACCCCGAGTGGGACAAGAAGGGCGTGCTCGCCAACCTCGGCCGCTCGGACTTCTACAAGATCGAACCACTGTTCTCCCGCATCAACGCGATCTGGTCCAGCCTCATGCGCGACTTCGACAACGGCATGGGCCGACTGTCCGTGCCCGAGTCGTACCTGAAGCTCAACGGGCCCGGCAAGGGCGCGTCGTTCGAGATGGGCCGTCAGGTGTACTCGCCTCTCGGTGGCCTCGTCGACGACGGCAAGGGCGGCCAGATCACCATCAGCCAGTTCGCCATCCGCCTCGACGAGCACATTGGTGCGATCGACGAGCTGAAGCGGGAGATCGCGCTGGCCACCGGCTACTCGGTCTCGCACTTCGGGGTCAAGGGCACCGGGACGCAGAAGACCGCGACCGAGGTGTCCGCTGACTTCAAGGACTCCGAGCGCACCCGCGACAAGAAGGCCCTGTACGTCCGGCCGGCCCTGTCTCGTCTCGCCCGGACCGCGCTGGCCATCGACGCCCTCGTGTTCCCGGGCATGGGCGGAATGCTCATCGAGGATCTGCCCGAGGTCGAGTTCGCCGAGGTGTCGCAGGTCGACCCGGAGGCGCGCGCTCGCACCATCCAGCTCCTCGACGCGGCCCGCGCCATCTCCGTGCGGGCGAAGGTCGCCATGGCTCAGCCGCAACTGTCCGAAACGGACGCTGACACCGAGGCCGACATGATTCGCGCGGAGAACGGAATGGCCCCTGAGGCTGACCCGACCGTCATCGACGACTAACCCATTCACTCCGTCTGCCGCAGGGGCAGACGTCCACCGATACGGCCAGGAGCCGTGAAGGAGCAATAACCATGCCCGAACCCATTGAGCCCGTCGTCGAGCCGGTCACTCCCCCCGTGGAGCCCGTCGAGGTACCGAAGCCGACACCGCCGGTCGAGCCCGTTACGCCGCCCGTCGAGACCTTCGATGCCGCGTACGTGAAGAAGCTCCGCGAGGAGAACGCCGCGGCCCGAGTCAAGGGCAAGGAAGACGCCGAGGCTGCCGCGAAGACTGCCAGCGAGGCCGCGTACAAGGAACTGGGCCAGAAGCTCGGCCTCGTCGCGGCTGAGGACGAGACCACAGTCGAGTCCCTGTCCGCTGCGATTCAGGAGAAGGACTCCACGATCACCACGCAGAGCGCGGACATCAAGGCTGCCCGACTCGACAACGCCCTCCTCAAGGTCGTCGGCAAGCACGGCGCCGACTACGACCTCCTCACAGACTCCGCAAGCTTCCAGGCGAAGCTCGCGGCCATCGATACGACCGATCCCGAGTACCGCTCCCTGGTGGACGACCTCGTGAAGACGTCGGTCACATCCAACCCGAAACTCCGCGCCGTCCAGGTGGCCCCGCGCAGTGGAGGCGAAGCACCACCCGCCGGTTCGACCGCCCCGGACGGACCGAAATCCATTGACGACCTCCGCAAGGAACGTCAGGCACGGCGAGCTAACTAGCTGCCAGAAGGGCCACCATGGCCAACGTATTCCTCACCCCGCAGGCGATCGCCAAGCAGGCGCTCGCTTCCCTCTACGAGACCACGGTCATGCTGCCGCTGGTCTATACCGACGTCAGCTCGGACTTCGCGACGCAGAAGATCGGCAACACGGTCAACATCCGCAAGCCCGCCGTCTTCGTCGCCAACGACTTCGACCGCGCCACTGGCATCGTCCCCCAGGACGCTACCGAGGGCATGGTCCCGGTGATCCTCAACAAGATCGCCGACGTGTCGTTCAACGTCACCTCCGAGGACCTGACGCTGTCCATCGAGAAGTTCGATGAGCAGCTGCTGTCCCCTGCGATGGAGGCGATCAGCCAGAAGATCGACCGTGCGATCCTCGCTCTACGCAGCGACATCACGCAGAGCGTCGGTGTCATCGGCACAGACGGCATCCGCACCCACACGTACGACACCCCTGAGGCGCTCATCGACGCCGGCGTGGTCCTGAACCTCGCGAAGGTCGGAGCCCTCGGCCGCAACGCAGTCATCGGCCCGGTGGCGAACGGCCGCTGGCTCGACTCGCCCGTGCTGAAGAACGCGCAGGCGTCCGGCAGCACCGACGCGCTCCGTGAGGCGTACGTCGGACGCCGACTGTCGGGCTTCGACCCATACTGGTCCCAGAACATCGGCCAGCCCAAGGCTGTCGGCGCTCAGGTGTCCGGCGACCCGACGACCGAGATCGGCGTGGCGTTCCACAACACCGCGTTCGCTTTCGCGTCCGCACCGCTCGAGGTCGCTCCGGGCTCGCAGGCTTCGGTCGTGTCCTACAAGGGCATCAGCATCCGGATCGCCTACCAGTACGACATCAAGTACAAGCAGACCATCGTCTCGCTCGACACGCTGTACGGCGTGAAGACGCTCGATGCGACCCGCGCTGTCCTCATCAAGGGCATCAACAAGGCGTAGCCCGCCACCTCGCGGGCGGTCGTTCACGCGGCCGCCCGCACCCCACACTCATCACCTTGCAGGTAGGAGAACCACATCATGGCCGTTGCATACCAGTCGCTCGAACCGGGCGAACAGATCATCATCTCGGACGAACCCCGCGAAGACCTCGAGGCGCTCGCCCGCTGGGTGAGCATTCCTGTCCCTGAGCCCACCGCTGAGACACCCACCGTCATCCCCGACGGTGAACCCACGGAGAAGTGGGCCGTGGGCGAGCTCAAGGCCTTCGCGGCCCGCGAGGAGATCGACCTCGGCGCCGCGAAGAACAAGGGCGAGTATTTCGCCGCAATCATCGCAGGGCTGGCAGAGAAGGC
This sequence comes from Cryobacterium sp. 10I5, assembly GCF_035019865.1. Taxonomy (NCBI): domain Bacteria; kingdom Bacillati; phylum Actinomycetota; class Actinomycetes; order Micrococcales; family Microbacteriaceae; genus Cryobacterium; species Cryobacterium sp. 10I5. Next base: position 61,275 of record NZ_JASJVI010000004.1, on the reverse strand, counting down.
TGTCGCTGATGCAGCAACTGCTTCAGGCGTCGCGCTTGACCCGGGCGCTGAGCCGGCTGGAAACGGAACCCCCGCGGCTTAGCCGCACCATGCTGTTCCCGAGGCGCCTTCCACCGCTTCGGGGCCAATGCTTTGGGTAGTAGCCCAGCGGCAGAGCTTCTGACTATTGATCAGGTGGCTGCAGGTCCGAACACTGCCTACTCACCGACAGCGCTCGCCTCGCCCGAAAGCACGGCCTCAGTATTCTTTGGCTTTGAAGGTTTGAAAAGCATGCTGAATCCGGCAGCGGTGAGCAGCACTAGGAAGAGTCCAGCGGTCGCGATCAGGCCTATCGGCAACCATGCAGCCGATTCACCCCAGATTGTGCCAAGCCACGAGAACAGCGCGTAAAGCACTCCGGCGGTCATCAGGGCCAAGAAGATTGAGAGGAAGAGGTTCGGAACGTTAAGCTTCCGGTCGGCCAGTTGCTTTCCGAGCCTCAGTACAATTGACGCCTCATATTCGACAAGCTCGTCAAGGGCACCCCGAGCCTGCGGGTTGTCTTTGGCAAGCTCCGCCAGCTCAAGGTGTTCTCGAAGCCGACGTTCTCTGCCGGCGCCGAGCGCGCTTGTGAAGAACGCGATCAGGCCTGTCACTATTGGCACGCCGATTGCTGCGATTGCTTCCCACATTTGTCCCCCTCGTTCGCAAATCAATCATGGCCGAACCCGCGACGACGTGGCGACACCGAGAAGGTGTCGCCACGTGTCAGTGGTTCCTGCCACGCTGATACCCACATGACCACCTGCACGAAGACCCGCTACCGGGACCGCATCGCGGCTCTCCTGGCGATGGCTGGTGCACAGCGCACGGACAGGTCGCGCCGGTCGAAGATCGAGGCGCGCGCCTATCGCTGCCCCGAGTGCAACGGCTGGCATCTGACAAGCCAGCAGAGGCGACGCAAGCAGTAATCATTGGGGGGTCGCTCGTGTCCCCTCAGTACGTTCCGGATCCCGCTGGCCTTCCCGCCCACGACCTCATCGAGGAGATGGGCACCGACCTCGCTGCACGGTACGCCGGCGCCAAGGATGAGCTGATCAAGCAGATCGCCGTCCGTGCGTACCGTGACCTGCAGTTGCAGGACGTCGTCCGCACCGTCGCGATGGACCCGCACACGTCGGATCTCTTCGCCCGCGCGATCGCCCGCAACCGCGCGCTCGCCGAGCTGGCAGCGCACCGGGCCAAGTCCATCCGCGAGCTGCAGTTCCTCGCCGCGCAGATGGCCGGGAAGTTCAAGTCCAAGCAGATCGCCCTCGACGTCATCACCCTGGCGTGGAAGGAAGGTGAGGCTGCGGCCGCCGCCCGCCTGGGCATGGCGACACGCCTCCCCGCGGTCAACGCGCTCACGGGCACGTCGTCGCAGGCCGCCACGATGCTGACGATGGACCTCACCTCGAAGCTCGAGGCGATGGCGTTGCGGATCGCCCGGTACCCGCAGGACGCGTACCAGCGGTTCATCTCCTTCACCGCGTCGAACACCCTCCTCGGCTCGACGACGAGCCTGCGGATGCAGCAACTCTCGGTGCAGCGCTTCCTTGCCGAGGGCATCACCGGGTTCGTCGACAAGGCCGACCGCAACTGGCGGATCGGCTCCTACGCCGAGATGGCCGGACGCACCGCCGTCAACCGGGCATTCAACGACGCCGGCGTGTACCGGATGCAGCAGTCGGGCGTGAACCTGGTCACCGTGCAGGGCGGCCTTGACTCCTGCCAGCGCTGCGCACCGTGGGTGGGAAAGATCCTCTCTACGGATGGCAGCATGGGCGACGTCGAGGTGCAGCACGCCACGAAGGACGAGCACATGGTCGTCTCGGTCGTGGCCACCACGGATGCCGCACGCGGCGCCGGGCTCATGCACCCCAACTGCCGCCACAAGTTCACCGCCTATCTCCCGGGGCTCAGCATCCCTCAGGCAGGGCAGGAGTACAGCCCGCAGGCCGAAGCGGACCGCGAGAAGCAACGCTCCATCGAGCGCGATATTCGCGCCGCCAAGCGCGCGCAGTCGATCGCCCCGGATCCCGCCGCTCGAGCGAAAGCCACCGCGAAGATCAAGGCCAAGCAGGGCCAGATGCGCGAGCACCTCGCCGAGACGAACAGGCCGAGGGCCTCGTTCCGCGAGCAGCTGCACTTCGCTCAGGGCAAGCCGTGACCGAACGACCTAGTCGGTGCGGGAGAGTCTGCGCACCTTGCGCTCGAGGTCCGCAACCTTCTTCTTGAGCTCAGCGTTCTCTTTTATGAGTGCCGCCACCTTCCGCCTGTCATCCTCTGCCCGTGCTACTGGTCCGTGGGACGTCCACACGCCGTTCTCGAATTCCATGCTCATGGTCGAACAGTAGCGCTCGCTACCCACATTCCCCACCCCGCTCTGCCTGTACAGGGCGGGGTGGCTCAACCCCCAGGAGGCACCAGTTGTCACGCATCAAGCACCCGAACCCGCAGCAGGGCACGTTCCGCGACATCCTCGGCGGTGTCGTCTTCGTCGACGGGTTCGCCGAGGTCGACCTGGCCGACGACCCCAACCTCCGCGACGCGTACCAGATGCACGGTTACGAGGTCGAAGAGACGCCCGCTGAGGACCCGGCCGACGCCGCTCTCGCCGCAGCGAAGCTCGCGCACCCCGCGCGCTCGCACCAGAAGAAGGCCTGACCGTGGCCCAGCGAGTCTTCGCCACTGCGGAGGAATACGCGGCCGCCGCGGAGGAACTCTTCGACGGCACACCGGAGAAGCTCGGCAAGCGCCTCCGCTCCGCATCGATCGAGGTCGAGAAGCTCACCCGCCTCACCATGTACGACGTCGACGCCGACGGGTACGCGACCGACGTCGACGTGCGCGCCGCCTTCACGCAGGCCACCATCGCGATTGTCGAGTACTGGGACGAGACGGACGACCCGACGGGCGCCGTCGCCGCGCAGGGTGCCGTGAAGATCGGCTCCGTCTCCCTCGGCACGACGAGTTCCGCGGCATCCGCCGCCGAGTCCTCGATGGGCCGCCTGACGAACCGTATCGGTGAGCGTGCCCTCGACATCCTCACGACCGCTGGCCTACGCCAGTCGTCCGTCATCCACCGGTAGGGAGCACTCATGGCCAGGCTCCGGAAGAAGCACCTGCCGCACCGCATCGACATCACCCGGCTCACCGGCGAAGGCGCGGAGGGCGACACATGGGCCGCTCCGGTCGCGGACCGGCCAGCGTACGTCGAGGGCAAGGCGGCCCGCGTCATCGACCGCCGCTCGACCTCGCCGACCGCAGGCCAGGAGATCGTCACGAGCGCGTTCATCGTGCTCTTGCTCGACGACGACGTGCTCCCGCGCTCCACCGTGACCGTGTTCAAGGGCACGCCGCGCGAGCGCACCGCCGAGGTCATCTCGTCGGCGTTCTTCGACTACCCGCGCACACCGTCTCACGTCGAGCTCTACATCTGAGGGAGGCCCCATGGCCGGCATCCAAGTCACCGTCGACATCATCACGAACCTCGACGGCGCGATCGCATCCCTGCTGCTCGGCGCGGTGAAGGGACAGAACGTCGCGGCAGAACGGCTGCTCGCCCTGGCGTCCGCCGAGGCCCCACTCGACTCCAACGGCGGCGGCACCCTCGTCGCATCCGGGACGACCGTCCCCGCGACCGTGCTCGGCGACGACACCCTCGTCGTCTTCGATACGCCGTACGCAGCCCGATGGCACGAGGACGGGGAACTGGTCGACAACCTCGGCCGGCACTACTCGGGAGGCTCGAACTTCCAGAACGGACGCAAGTCGCACTACCTCTCCGACCCGGCCCTGCAGAACAAGGCCGAGCTGGGCGAGATCGTCGGGGCGGAGGCTGGCCGTGGCTGACCCGGATTCCTACGCGATCGTCTTCAAGCGGGCGCTCGCGCAGCACCTCGCCGACCAGGGTGTCGCCGTGTACTCGACCGGCAGCTACGCGGCCACGGACCGGGGCATCTACACCAACGGGCCCACGATGCCCACGACCACGGACAACTGCCTCGTGCTGACGTGGCTCCAGCCGATCGCTGACGGCCGCTCCGACATGCTCTACCGCGTGCAGGTGTTCTCCCGCATCAAGGGCAACACCATCGCCGCCGAGAACCTTGCCGGCGCGATCACGGCGGTCCTCGACTACAAGGCGAACGTCCCGCCCGGGATGCAGGTCGCCTGGTGCGAACTGTTCTCCGAGTTGCTCGTCACCGCGGACTCGTCCGGCCGCTGCGGCACCTTCCAGACGTTCCACTTCACAGGCCGTCGCCCGTAACCCACCCCCTCAAACTCCCCACGCTCGTGGGGTCCGTCGGCGCGCCCGACACCAACCCCAATTGGAGAAATCATGCCAACAACCATGTTCGACGCCGAGGTGCCCACTGCTGGCACCATCGCACTCGCCCACGAAGAGATCCTCCGCATCAAGCGGGCCGGGTCCTTCGAGAACGTGTCCGGCGACATCAACGCCCTCGTCAACACGCCCACCCCGATCACCGTCGCCCGCGAGGCCTACGGGCTCAAGGGCACCGACTCCGTCTCGGTGATCGGCTACAACCAGGTCATCACGTTCACCGTGGAGGGCATCCGAGACACACTCGGCCGCATCGCGCAGCCGTGGCTCGTCGCCCTGCTCAACGTCGCCCGCGCCACGGGTGCCGCGAACAAGATCAGCGCCCAGACCTTCGACGCGAAGGACGAGACGCTCATCGCCCTCGAGGGTTCGTACTCGGTCGCCGCGGTGAAGTCCTCGACCGGGTTCAAGGACAAGTTCGTGTGGACGTTCACCCTCACCAACGACGGCCCGATCGCCCAGATCACCTCGCCGATCGCGGGCACAGGCATCCCGGTGCTCGACTCCGCGCTGCCCACCGGCAAGGGCGCGAACGACAACGTCTACGTCCGTGGTTTCAACGTGAACGCGATCATCTCCGCAACCGTCGGCGGCGTTGCGGCCATGTCCATCTCGCAGATCCCGAACGAGCTGAACATCGTCGTCGTCGAGCTCCCGGCCGGAACCGCCGGATCCGCGCCGATCATCCTCACCAACGCGATCGGCGCCAGCGCGGCGCTCCCGTATACGCGGATCGTCTAGCACTGCCCGCTCGGTGGCCGGCTTCGGTCGGCCGCCGGGCACCCCTTCCACTTCACCAACCTCTGCAGGGAGACCCCATGACCACTATCGCCACACTCACCGGCCGCAACCTCTCGATCCACATCGAGGGCGTCGACGAGCCGTTCATCATCGCCCCACTCAGCGGCCGCCGCGGCAAGGCGCTCACCAACGAGTTCATCGCCATCTGCGCCGGGGCATCCTCCGCCGTCGGCATGGAAGCCATCCTGCGGGAGAGCGCCGGTGAAGACGTGTACGAGCGCGTGCAGGACGAACTCACGCTGTTCGAGGGCGAATCCGTCCTCACCCCCGCGTTCTACTGGCAGACCGTGCTCGGCCTCGAAGGCGTCAACGCCTACCTCGCGGGCGGTGAAGGCCTCGCCGGCGCAAAAAAAGCACTGGAGCTCCTGATCCTGAGTTTGGGGATCTTACCAACGCAGACCGCGCCCAGTACGGCATTGGAGACCCTGATCCAGAAACAGGAACCTACCCTGCGTACCGCCAGGAGTACTACGACCGTCGACAGGCTGCCGGCCAACAAGCCGCGCGCCAACAGGGCGGTACGGAAGCCCAAGCCCGCAGCGTCTCCGGAGTAGAACTCTGGGGCCTCGTGCTCCCCCAGCTTTTCGGCGAGGTCGAACTAGACCTCGCACAGCACAACCTCATCACGGACCTCGACCGGGCGCTCGACACGCGCACCTGGCACTACGTCCGCTCCGCCATCACACGACTCATCGACTCCGACACGGACTCGTGGATCAAGAAAGAGGTGATGGCCCTTGTTCGAAGCAGGAGCAATCGCATTCCGGCTCACGATGGTGGGGGCGGACGTATTCAAGAGGGACGCGAAGGCAGCTGACCAAGCCGTCAAGGAACTCGGCACCGCCGCGCAGGCCGCCGCCACGAAGGTGGAGCCGACCAGCAAAGCCCTCGACAAGACGAGCAAGTCCGCAAAGGATGCGAAGGCACCCCTCGACGGAGCAGCCAAGTCAACGAAGGACGTCGGCACCGAGTCCGAGACAGCGGCGAAGAAGGTCACTCCCCTCGGGACCGAGATCGACAAGACCGGCAAGGCGAGCACCGCCGCGAAGGCCCCGCTCGACGACACCGGCAAGGCCACGAAGCAGCTCGGCGACGAGAACACCGCCGCGGCGCCGAAGGTCAAGCAGACCGCCGCCGAACTCGAAGCCCTCAAGGTCAAGTCGGAGCAGGCGCGCGACAAGGTCGCCACCGCAGCCGTCGGCATCGGTGCGGCTGTCGCGGCCATGTCAATCCTGGCTGTGTCGAAGTACGCCGAGTTCGACCGGGCCATGTCCGAGGTCGGCGCGGCGAGCATGGCCAGCGCAGAGGACCAGAAGAAGCTCAGCGCGGCGGCACTCGAAGCAGGCGCGGCCTCGATCTACTCCGCCACCGAATCCGCCAACGCCGAGACCGAACTATCCAAGGCGGGCCTGTCTACCGCAGACATCCTCGGCGGCGCGCTCACCGGCTCCCTCGCGCTCGCGGCCGCCGGCCAGCTCGGCGTCGCCCGGGCGGCAGAGATCGCCGCCACGACCCTCACCGTGTTCAAGCTGAGCGGTGACAAGGCCGGGCACGTCGCCGACCTCCTCGCTGCAGGCGCGGGCAAGGCGCAGGGTTCTGTCGAAGACCTCGCGCTCGGGCTCGACTACGTCGGCGTCACCTTCGCCCGCCTGAACATCCCGCTCGAGGACACCGTCGGCACCCTTGCCCTGCTCGCCTCGAACGGTCTGCTCGGCGAGAAGGCTGGCACGGGCCTCCGCAGCGTCATCTCGTCGTTGACTGCACCTGTGGCTAAGGGCGCCGAGGCAATGGCGCAATACGGCATCAACGTCTGGGACGCACAGGGCAAGTTCATCGGCATGGCCGGCGTCGCCGAGCAACTGAAGAAGGGCCTCGGCGGACTCGACGAAAGCACCCGATCTGCCGCTCTCGGTGCCATCTTCGGCGCAGAAGCAGCCAGCGCCGCGGGCATCCTCTACGACGCCGGCGCGGACGGCGTGAAGAAGTGGACCAACGAGGTCAACGACCAGGGCTACGCAGCTGAGCAGGCGTGGAAGGCAACCGACAACCTCTCCGGGGACATCGAACGCCTCGGCGGGTCCATGGACACCGCGCTCATCAAGACCGGTGGGGCCGCGAACGGGTCCCTGCGCGACATGGTCCAGATCCTCTCGAACCTCATCGACTGGTACTCGGGCCTTGACGGAGGGATGCAGAGCACGGTTCTGTGGCTCGGTGTCGGCACAGCTGCGGTCCTTCTCCTCGGTGGGACCTTCATGGGAGCCGTCCCAAAGATCGCAGAGTTCAAGACCGCCGTTGGCCTCCTGAACTCCACGATGACCAAGACTGCCGTCGTCGGCGGGACCATCGGTCTGGCCATCACCGCGGCCGCGATCGTGCTCGGTGCCTACGCGAAGATCAACCTCGACGCAAAGAACCGGGTCGACGGTTACACCCGCTCGCTCGACGAGAGCACGGGCGCACTCACGAAGAACACCCGCGAGATGGTCGTCAACAACCTCGAGCAGAGCGGCAGCGCAGTCGCTTCCGCCCAGAAGCTTGGTATCTCCCTTGCTGACGTAACCAATGCCGTCCTCGGAGAAGCCGACGCGGTCGCGCACGTCAATAAGGTCATCTCCGAACACAAGGGCAAGTCGGACGAGGCGGGAGTCGCCGCCGACGTCCTCGGAAAGGTGGTCGCCAGCACTAAGGGCGAGGTGGCCGACTCAGAGACGGCGTGGGCCGCACACAAGGCCGCACTCGAAGGCGACACCGGCGCGACGACAGTTGCCACGGCCGCGACCGAAGCCGCCAAGGTAGCCACTGAGGCAGCGACCAAGGCATCCGAAGACTGGATCAAGGCCGTCTCCGATCAGGATGCCGCTTTCATCGACATCGGCGGCGCCTACCAGAACGTCATCGACCAGAACAAGGCGGTCGCCCAGGCGACGGCCGATGGTACGAAGTCCAGCACCGACTCGTGGACTGACTACTACGACGGCTTCACGGTCAACCTCGACGACTACCTCGCGCAGCTGCAGACGATGGTCGACTCCCAGAACAACTGGGAATCGAACATGATCCTGCTAGCGGGAAAGGTGTCGCAGGGCACCCTCGACGAGCTCGCGAAGATGGGCCCCGAGGGTGCACCGCTCGTCGCGCAGCTGGTCAGCGCCTCCGGTGATGAGCTCGCCAAAGCTGACTCCCTCTTCTCGGAGAAAGCCGCATTGGCAACGGGCGCGTATGCGCTGACCTTGCAGCAAGCGGAGACAGTCGTCGCCGCAGCGGCTGGCCAGCTGGGCGCGGGCGCCGCCGCAGAGATCGCCGGGAAGCTTGCCGCGGGGACGTCGACAGTCGAGCAGATCCTCGCAGACTATGGCCTCAAGATCGACGGTTTTGCACCTTCCGTCAACGTCGAGACCGATAAGGCGGCCGCGAAGGTCCGCGCGCTCTACGCGCTGATTACGTCACCCGGCAAGTCGGTTTCCGGCTCGCTGCTCTACGTAACCGGCCAGGCCAACGGTTCGGTTTTGTCGGCACAAGCCAACGGCAGCGTCCGGTACTTCGCCAACGGCAGTGGGTCCGAGCACCACGTCGCGCAGATCGCTCGCGCAGGCGAGTACCGGGTGTGGGCAGAGCAGGAGACAGGCGGCGAGGCCTACATCCCCATGGCCGAATCGAAGCGCAGCCGGTCGACGGCGATCCTCGAAGACGTCGCGGGCCAGTTCGGGTATCAACTCGTCCCAGTCGGCGCGCAGCAGTTCGCCGGCGGGAGCAGCCCCTCGAAGACGTCCGCTGGGCGGGGCGGCGATCGCATCTTCAACATCTATGAAACGTATGACGCTCAGGCGACAGCGCTCTCAATTGCCCGGATCGAAAACAATTGGGGGGCCGTCTAGTGGCTTTGGAACTCACCTATCCAGTCCTGTCCGGGCTCGCCCTGGCGGACTACGATCCTGCGACGGGGATCGGGTATGTGCTGGAAGCCTTCGAGGGGTGGGAGGGGTCCCCGGCCTCCAGCGTCGACGTGAAGCAGAAGCCGCGCGGCGCCGGGGCGTGGACGGGCAAGGGCTACGCGAACGCCCGGCACATCGCGGCCGGCGGCAAGGTGTTCATGCCGTCGTTCGCCTCGCTGGTGTCGTACGAGAACGCGCTGAACAAGGCGTGCTCGTACGACAACGTGCCGCTCGTCGTCGATGAGGCTGGCATCGTGCGGTCTTGCCTGGTCAAGCGCACCGATGTCGTCCTCTTCAAACGCATCGGCCCGACCGTCGCCGAATGGTCTCTCCAGGTGGTCGCGGAGGATCCGCGCAAACTCTACGCGCTGGTCAGCGGCTCTACCTACCTGCCGTCGACCTCGGGCGGTCTGGCGCTCCCGTACACGATCCCGTACAGCATCAATGCGCTGCAGGTCACCGGGCAACTGAGCCTCGTGAACACAGGGAACGTCGCCGGGCCCGTCTTCGCCCGCATCGAAGGCCCCTGTGCCGGCCCGGTCATCACTCACGGCACACAGGTCCTGTCTCTGCCGTCGCTTGTGCTCGGCGCCGGCGAGTGGCTGGACATCGACTTCGAGAAACGGGAAGTCCTGGCGAACGGTCAGGCCTCCCGCAACACGTTCATCGGCTCGCGCGGCTGGTCCACTTTCGAACCCGGACCCAACACATGGTCATTCACCGCGACGAGCTACACGGCTGGCGCTCAACTCACGATCACCGCCACCTCGGCAGACAAGTAGGAGACTCATGGTCGACACACTTCATCCGGTAGATTCCATCGCCAACGTCCCCCTATTCAATGGGCGAATGCTGCGGCAGGTGAACGCGGTGGCCTTTGCCGGGGCCACGGCCACGCGTCCTCTCGGCGGGCGTTCCGGGGTGCGCTCTGGCACGTCCGCCACCACGGTCACGGCGACCTCGACGACGTGGACGTGCGGGCCTCTCGCTGGCGTCGCAGACGTAGAGGCTGCCGCCGAGGCGGGGCTCGTGACGTTTGCCCTGGACGCGGCTGCCACAGGTGCGGTCACTCCAGCGAGTGCCTCCTTCGCGCGCTCGGATCTGATCTACGTGCAGATCGACATTCCGGTGGAGGACGGCAGCGCGGCCCCGGTGGTGACTCGGAAGTATGTGGCGGGTCCGCTGGTTGCGGGCGCCCCGGATCCGGCCCTGCCTGTGTCGCGGGCGTTCGCGATCGCGCGCATCAACATGCCCATCGCTGGCGGCGGCGCACCCACAGTGACGTGGATCGCGCCGTACGCGGTCGCTGCCGGCGGGACTCTCCCGGTTCGCACGGCTACCGAGCGTGATGCTGTCGTACCGGTTGAGCCCCAGCAGGTGTACCGCTTCGACACGGACTGGTTCGAGTTCTATGACGGCTCTGTGTGGCAGATGCTCGCCGGGAAGCTGCCGTACTTCCTCGCTTCTCGGGACAAAGTGCCCTCCCTGGCCAATACCACGGACACGGTCCTGGAGTCGACTTTCACCTGGAGCGGATCGCCCACGGTCCGTGGCTTCACGTATGCGGCCGGAGTGGTGACGATCCTCGCCGCGGGCGTGTACGACATCTCGGCGGCGTTCAGCTTCGCAGCCAACGGAACGGGGGCGCGGCGTCTGTTCGTCCTAAAGAACGGTGCGTCGACAGCCGCAAACCCGATCCTCTACGACGAGGTGGCCGGGTCGGCATCTGCCGTCGGCATCCTCAAGGTGGCCGGGAGCGTTCTCCTCGCCGCCGGCGACACTCTCCGGGTGGCCGTCTGGCAGAACTCGGGCGCGGCCCTCGCGGCGTACAACTCTTCGGGTGCGCAGAATGCGGCGTCCTCGTTCTTCAACGTCGCCGCGAAGGGTGCCTGATGACCTTCTACGACGAGTGGCGCGATTGGATGCTCGCAAACCGGAAGCCAATCGACAAGGCCACATGGGACCAGATGTGTGGTTCGGGTCAGATGCGCTTCAACAGCGCACGCGGATGGTCCCGCTACCCGACGAAAGCGGTCGACTCAGCGCAGATCGTCGCGAACAACTCAGGGGACCTCAACGAGGACCGGGACGCGGCACCTGTCGCGGCGTGGCACTTCTTCTCCATCGCCGGGATCAACAACGGCCACGTCGGGCAGGGTGCCAAGCCGGGCGGCGGGTGCCTCGCAATGATGTCCGCCACCTGCCCCGAAATGGTCGGCCTCGATGTCGGCTTCTCGTCCGTGCAGCACTACCTCGACGCGCGCCCTGCCGCGCGATACCTCGGCTGGTCGACCAACTACGCCGGCGGCCTCGCACTACCCATCGACGGCTCAGCGACTGCTGGCCTGAACGAACAACCAGTGGAAGAAGACGACATGTTCAACGATTCAGACCGCGCCCTCGCAGGCATCGCGACCGCTGCTGTGGGCCGCATCGAGGTCGGCGTGTATGCCCTGAACAAGAAAGTCGACTCCCTCCTCGGGACCGACGCGCTTCTGCTCTGGGCGACGACCGACTCCAAGGACGGCCTCCGCCAGATGGTCGCCGTCGTGCAGACCGCCATCGCCAAGATCAAGACCGGCACCGTGCTCTCCGATGCCGACCTCGCTGCCCTCGAAGCAGTGGTCAAGTCGGTGCCGACCGCAGACATCGCAGCCGCCGCAACGGCCACGGCCGACGAGATCGACCGCCGTGCGCTCGAGCGACTGTCCACTGACAAGGCATCCGTCATCACCTCGCTCGCAGCGCTCGGCAAGTAGCCGGTAGGCAATGTCAGAACTTGCATGGGTGGCAACCGACCTGAAAACAGGCCGGATCCTCGCTGACCTGCCCGGTCTCGTCGTGCCCACCGTCAAGGCGACACTCGGCCGGTACGAATCCGCGCAGGGCGCACTGCCCCTGCCGACCGCACCGGAGAACTGGGAGCGCGCCACCCTCGAAGGCGCGTCGGTCATGAACCTCCTCATTGACGGCGAGCCGGACTGGGGTGGCATGGTGACGGAGCCGACCCGGTCCGAGGGCGCCATTGTGCCGCTGAATCTCGCCACGCTCGAGGCGTACTTCGACCGACGCTACGTGGGCGACGAGCTCTTCACCCAGGTCGGACAGAACGTCATCGTGAAGACACTGGTGGAGAAGTACGCGGCGGCCGGCCCGCTCGGCGGCGTGCCATTCCGGGTGCAGTTCACCACCCCGGGCAACGGCAAGCTCCGCGACCTCGAGTGCAAGGACGCCAACGACAAGACGCTCTACTCGACCCTCACGGACCTGATGGGTCTCGACGGTGGCCCCGAGTGGACGGTCGGCTGGGAACGCCAGCACAACCCCGAGCGCATCACACCCGTCCTCTACGTTGGTGACCGCATCGGTATCGCACCCGGGAAAGGCCTCGGCCCGGCGGCAACGTTCGAGATGCCTGGTTGCGTGTCCTCCTTCGTGATGGTGCGCAGCTTCGCGAACGGCCGTGGCGCGAATTGCGTGGTGGCGACGTCGACGGCAAGCGGCGACGCACGACTCCAGTCCCCAGCCCAACTCGCTGACGACCCGATCCGGCCGACATTCGAGCATCGGTGGACGCCGTCCACGTCGATCAAGACCCTCGATAACCTCATCGACCACGCTCTAGCCGCGCTACGGATCCTTGAAAAGGGCAGCTCAGCGATCGCGCTTTCCGCTGATGCGGACACGGCCCCGGACGGCTGGGGCATCGGGGACGACATCGGGTTCGTGATCGGTGGGGTCGTCAACACCGACGATGGCCCGGCCGAGTCGGTCCCGTCCTTCCCGGGCGGCATCGTGGGCACGGCCCGGTGCATTGGCTGGGAGCGGACCCTCTCCGAAACATCCGTAATCACCCCAACGCTTTTTGATACAACGATTGCGAGCCTGTAATGAATCTCAGCGATGCCATGCTGCCCAGCGAGGACACGCGCCAGCGGAAGGCGGCCAACATCGAGCGGAGACTCCGCGAGATCGCGGCGTCGATCGCAGGCACCGTCTCCCCCGTCGTTGCCCAGGCGGCCGCCGCTCAGTCCACCGCCGACACGGCGCACGACTCCGCGGTCGTCGCTGACGGCAAGGCCGCGGCTGCCCAGTCACAAGCCAATACCGCAACGACGAACGCGGCGGCTGCGAATACCGCCGCTGGTGCTGCCCAGTCCACGGCGACCGGTGCCGCGGCGGCGGCGAGCACCGCGGACGGAAAGGCCGTGGCCGCCCAGACTGTCGCGTCCACTGCCGATGGCAAAGCCGTGACGGCGACGACAAACGCAGCCACAGCGCAGGCTGCCGCAAACTCTGCCGCTTCGGCCGCGTCGATCGCTGACGGCAAAGCAGTGACCGCTCAGAGCGCCGCGGCGACGGCTGCCTCTGCGGCCTCCACGGCGGACGGCAAGGCTGTTGCGGCGCAGTCTGCGGCAACAGCAGCCGCGGGCGCTGCGTCCACGGCTGATGCGAAAGCGGTCACAGCCCAGTCCGCTGCGGACGGTGCGGCCACCGCGGCATCAACGGCGAACGGAGCTGCTGCCGCTGCGTCTGGACTGGCCGCATCCAAGGCCGTCGTCCTCTACCAGACGGCGACACCGGGCAGCACCTACGCGAACGCGAACACGCTCTGGATCGACACGACCTCGGGGGCGAACACCCCAAAGAAGTGGGTATCCGGCACCACCTGGGCGGCGATCACCGACAAGGCCGCCACGGATGCCGCAGCGGCAGCAGCGACCGCCAATACTGCGGCCGCCACGGCCCAGACCCAAGCGAACACGGCCAAGTCGGACGCGGCCACCGCGAATACGGCGGCGACGAACGCGCAAGGCACCGCGAACACCGCTGTGACGAATGCGGCCACGGCACAGACGGCCGCGAATGCTGCCCAGACGCAGGCTAACACTGCGACCACCAACGCGGCGACGGCCCAATCGGCGGCAATCGCAGCTCAGGGCACCGCGAACACTGCGGTCACGAACGCTGCGACTGCGGACGCGAAGGCGGTCACGGCGAATAACGCGGCGGGGACCGCCCAGACCGCAGCGAACACCGCAATCTCGGCGGCCTCGACGGCGGACGCGAAGGCTGTCACTGCGCAGGGTCAGGCCAACACGGCGACCACGAACGCGGCCTCTGCCAACACGGCGGCGTCAGCTGCGCAGTCGACAGCCAATACCGCAACAACCAACGCGGCGACGGCTCAGGCGCAGGCCGACACGGCTGTGACGAATGCCGCGACCGCGCAGTCGAAGGCGAACCTCGCGGACACCAATGCTGCGGCCGCAGCGGGCATCGCCAACGCGAAGGCCGTGGTGCTCTATCAGACCGCCGCCCCCAGCGCCGCGTACCAGAATGCGCTCACGCTGTGGATCGATTCCACGAGCAACCTGAACACCCCGAAGAAATGGGTATCGGGGACCACGTGGGCTGCCGTGACAGACAAGGTGGCCACGGATGCTGCTACCGCTGCTGCTGCCGCGGGCTCTGCCGCCTCCACCGCTCAGGGTCAGGCCAACACCGCGACTACGAACGCCGCGACCGCGCAGAGCGCCGCAGTGGCTGCTCAGGGTCAGGCCAACACGGCGACGACGAACGCCGCGACCGCGCAGACGCAGGCGAACACCGCCACAACGAACGCCGCGACCGCTCAGACAGCCGCCAACACGGCCGATGGAAAGGCGGTCACCGCTCAGACTGCCGCCAATACCGCGCAGACCGCCGCGAACAATGCCGCGGCCGCGGCCGCAGCCGCCGATGGGAAAGCGGTCACCGCGCAGACCACGGCGAACGGGAAGAACAAGATCATCTTCTCAACCTCGGCCGCATCGGGAACGGCATACGTTGAGGGCGACACTTGGTTCAAGACGACCGCCGCCCTGATCACCGGGCAGTGGGTGTTTACCTCGGGGGCGTGGGCCGCACGCACCATCGACAGCCTCCTGATCGCGAATATCGACGCCGGGAAGATCACCGCGGGGATCATCACTGGCAGCACCCTGCAAACCGCGGCCAGTGGCCGACGAACGGTTGTCGATGGGGCCGCGAACACGATCACGTTTTTCGGGGCGACGAGCACAACAGCGGGCAGCATCGCCGGGTCAGACAACGGAGGAGCGGCCGGCACCAACCTCGTTCTCACCTCGGGTTCCGGAGTCGTCTACGTCGGTAACAACGCGCTGCCGACCAGCGGGACGGCGGTCGTTCAGGCACCGTCCCAGTACGTGGTCGGTGACGTCACAGTGGGCGGTGCGATCAACAACGTCAACAATCAGCTTGCCGCCCCATATGCCATGTGCTCTGGCACTCGCGCCAGCCTCGGTTCCATTTCTGCTGGTGCCACACAGAACGTGACACTGACATGGCCGTCTGCACGATTCACCCAGCCCCCAATTGTTGTGGTGTCAACCGACAATGCGCGCCTCACGGTTGGTATTGCCACACCTACCGCCACAAGTTGCATCATCACACTCGCCAACTGGTCGCCGGGTGCCGCACCTGTTGCGCAGATTTCATGGCATGCCGTCCAGATGACACCGGCCTCTGCTGTGGGGTAAGCGGTCAGTTTGCCACGCAGGCGGTCGGGACGCCATCTTCATTCATCCAGCCCGGAGCGAATCCGGCGTCACACGTGAATGTGGGGTTCGCCAGCCAGGACGTCAACGGGTCAACCGCAGGGGTAACGGCAGGGGCGGCGACCGGTTCGGGAGCAGCCTCGACAGCTGGGGCGACGACAACGGCGGGCGCGGGGATCACATCGGGCGGGGTGACGGCCGCGACCTCGGCTACCTCGACTGGGGTGGGCGCGGCCGACACGATCGGGGCAACCTCCGGCGCAATGGGGGCGGGGCTGTAGGTCGCCTCCACCGCAACGCCAGTCCGGTGCGCACTGGCGGGAGTCGTCGGCGTGGACACCGCAACCTCCCCGCACCCGGTCAGCGACACGGCAACGACGACTGCAACAACGGCACCCCAGAAAGTCTTCATGGCTCAAACTGTAGAGGTGTATATACACCTCTGTCTACTCGTGCAGCACCCCCGTTCAGGGAGCAGCCACGTACTCCTCCAGGCTGCGCACGATGACATCCGTCAGCGTCTCCCCACGCTCGGCCGCTTTCGCCTTCGCCGCAGCCTTCAACACCTCCGGGATCCGGGTCGCCGTGATCGGTGTCTTCGGCTGATTTACCATGCCCGCATTCTCACACAATCCAAGGAGCCCCCATGGCTTGCCAGCACAACTGGGATTCAACCTGTATCCACGGGATGAGCTGCGACTGGTGCGACTGCGTACAGGAGCCGACACCCGATGAGTGATTGGGCACCCTCTGTCCTCACCGCTGTGGGGGTCGCCGTCACCTTCGCGCTCGGGTTCCTCACGTGGATCTCTACCCGGAAGACCAGCGACCGGGACCGGATCACGAAACTCGAAGCGCGGTCAGACAAGCAAGACGACCGGAACCTGAAATGGCAGAACTACTCAGGCACGCTCCGTGCGCACATCAACGACGAGAAGGGGCCTCCCGCCCCGCCTTTCCCCGATGATCTCTTCGACTAGGAGCACCATGAAACTGCAGAAACTGGCCATCATTCTCGCGGCACTCACCATCGCCGCCGGGTTCCTCGGCCTATCGGTGGTGGCGACCTCGCAGGCGGGGACCATCCACGATCAGGGCAGCACCATCCAGACCCTCGCGGAGAATTCTGATGCGCTCCGGCAGCAGGTGAAGGACACGGGAGAAGTCCCTGTCGCACCGCCGGCCGACGCGATCGTCGACGCCGCACCCACTACCCCAGGCGCGGGCGCGCGCGGTCTTACCGGGGACACAGGCGCGGTCGGCCGCCCCCCGACGAGCGAGGAAGTCGCTGGATCCGTCGCCAGCTACTGCGTCATCCGACTCGACTGCACCGGCCCGACCGGCCCCGCATCCCTCATCCCGGGGGCGAAGGGCGACACCGGCACCGCAGGCCAGGACTCACAGATCCCCGGACAGACCGGAGCTACCGGCGATACCGGAGCAACAGGTGCCGTCGGAGCCATTGGCCTCACGGGCACCAGCGTCACCGCGATCGCCTGCCAGGGCGACGGCTACTGGCTCTTCACCCTCACCCTCCCCGACAGCACAACCACCACTCAAACTGTCGCCGGCCCCTGCCGCGTCGACCCCATGCCAGCACCCATCCCAACCCAAGGAGTTACACCGTGATCTCGTTCGCATTCAACCTTTCCCTTCTTCTCTGGCTGCTCATCGCGGTAATCCTCCCGATCCTCGTCGGACTCGTCACGACGAAGGAGACCAGCCCGGGCCGGAAGGCCATCTATCTTGCGGGACTCGCGCTCGTCGCCGGCCTGCTCGCCCAACTTCTCGCCGCTATCCAGGCCGGCACGACCTACGACCTATTCACGGGCCTCGTTCAGGGCCTCGGCACTTTCCTCATTGCGGTCGCCTTACACTTCGGTCTGTGGAAGCCGACCGGCATCGCGGACGCAGCTCAAACATTAGGCACGACGACGGCCGCGCCCGCCGCGTAATCCCTGCACGAAACTGGCCCCGGCCGTCCTCACCTCGAGGGCGGCCGGGGCCTTTCACTTATTTCACGCCGACGACCACTTTCGGATGCGGAATCGACCCGAGATCACGACACTTCAATGGGTCAGGTCATTGGCCGGTGGTGCACGTTAGGTTCGCCTATCCGTTCATGTCCGAGAAGCCCCTTTTTGGGGGACCTCGGCCGTCGTGGGCCGATGATGGGAGGTGTCAGACTGAGGCGAAGCCACGGAGTACCGCGGATTCATAGGGGGATGTTGTGGCTGGAACCAAATTTCGCACTGTCTATTTCTACGAACCGATCATCGTGGACCAGAACGAAAAAGTGCAACTTGTGCCCGCGACGTTCTGGACTGATCTGCACAATCTGGTGCTTGGGATGACGCCCGAAGATCGTCAGATCACGTTCTTCGGCCGAGACATCGAAGGCGAGGCCAGAGCGGAAACAAGACCGTCAACGGACTACTTCTACCTAGACCGTCGTAGATCGGGTCAAGACTGGCCCGACGCAGTCGGCACTGATGGAGAGCTCGGTACGCTGGCGTCAAAAGGGGTTGTTGTCTCCCTCCACGAACCGGCCTACCTGCTCCCAGTGTCCGGCACTCGCTACATCGCAATGATGAGGTCCTCGGCCGGGCCCACGAGCTCGGCAGTCGCGCGCTGGCTAAATCTCGTTCTCGGATTTGAGACTGTGGGAGATCATCTCGAACTCCAGGCAGTCACCCGAACAGACCAACTCGCTCGTCTGGGTAAGGCTCAGGCTGCGACGAAGGTCCACTTGAAGATCCTGCCTGGTGCGATGCAATCCGAAGAGCCAGTCGGCAAGCTTGGCAAGGCTCTGAAGGAAGCGCAAAGCGTGTCCTACGGTTCCGTCTCGGTTGACCTGATGATCAGCTACGGAAATGTTCAGCCGGACGACGCGGGCGGGCAAGAACTCGTACGGGACGTGCGAGAGCTATTGAACGCGTCTACCACCTTTAGAAAAGCCAAAGCGACCGTTATCCTTGAAAACGAAGCTGGCGAACTCGAAAAGGACGAAATCGATTTCAAACGGGATCGAATTACGATCCGCCAGCAAATCGGCACTGATGAAGATGAAGAACCGACGCCTACCGTCGTGTTGGATGCAATGTTTGAGGCGATTCGTGCGTTCCGTTTAGAGCTTTAATTTGGGAGGTCAGAATGAAGCTCAGGACCCTAGCCTTCATACGCGATCAACCCTTCTGGGTCGAACTTGCGTTGGCTGCTTTTGTTTCCGTGCACTTCTTCTTGACGGTACTCAATTGGATACCGAACATCGGTTTGGGGCTGATCAACAATGCAGACCAAGGTCAAGTTCAAGCTCTATATTTGGCCTTGCTCGGTCCTGCCGCCATCGTTGCGGGGTTTGCTGGAGTCGTAGTCGTCTTTGGATTGTCGGCAAGCAGTCCCAGGTTCGAAAAATTTCGGGCCGATGCAGGCCCCGCCCTGCCGCGCACCTGGGTCGCGAGCACGCTGTCCGGGTTCGAGGCGGGTGCCTTCTGTGTGTTGGCAGCAATGTTCAACGTGGTTGGTATGCCCTGGATCTCCCCATCGCTCTTTGCACTGGCGCTCCTCGTCCTGTCTCACGGAGCTCTCAGACTCATATGGGTACTGAGTGAAATGATCAGGATCGTGCGCGCCGATGACATCGTGAACACCGCTGCGGCTAACGTCTATCCAATGGCGAAGCTCCCCTTCAGGAAAAGGGACGCGGGCTAGAGTTCCAATTTATCCGCTGCCAACGTGAGCTGGGCGCGCCGGCTGCACGACAAGGGTCGATTCCCGCCTCAGAAGGCGTGGACTGGGCCAAATTTCAGGCCCGGATTCCGTTAGCCGGCCCGATGGGTCCGTGCACGACAACGTCGTAAAGCACAGCTTCGTTGGCGGATCGTACATCGTCGAAGTAGCCGACGAGTTCCCGCTGGTCCGTCTCGATCGACCACGTCACCGCGCGGAACTTCTCGACCTTTGCGCCGGTCGCCCGGTTGATGACGTGCACGCGCCGGATGATCGCCTTCGGTAGGGCTGGATCGTTGCGCATGCACAGCCACTCGTCACGGCTGTAGCGGATCGGTTTCGGCATCGACATCGGGGCTCCTTGAGAATGGAGCGCACCGGCCTGCGCTGGTCCGATTCTAAAACACCACTACCGACGAAGGAACGGCCAACGCGATCACCCGCGCGCAATCACCGCAGTCTTGCACCACGGGCACAGCC
This sequence comes from Cryobacterium sp. 10I5, assembly GCF_035019865.1. Lineage (NCBI taxonomy): Bacteria > Bacillati > Actinomycetota > Actinomycetes > Micrococcales > Microbacteriaceae > Cryobacterium > Cryobacterium sp. 10I5. The sequence goes on along the minus strand of NZ_JASJVI010000004.1, from coordinate 41,401 downwards.
AGAACGGATGCCGGATCGTGCCGGCTGCGTCGCATCTGGTCAAGCACGTGGGACAGTTCGGCGGGTCCACCTCGGCAAGGTCATCCATGCCGAGATGCTACGCCCACGTGCTACCTCGAGCGGATCTGATTCCAGCGAACCATTCCGTAGAAGGCCATCCCGATCAGAATGACGAGGCCGACGGTCGAGAGCTGATTCCCGAAGGCGCTGAGCTGCAGACCCCAGCTATTCGGAGTGTCGAACGAGTTGCCTGCCAGGGCGTTCGTGTAGGCCGACACTCGGTCTGCGCTGGCATAGATCGAGTTGCCGACCGAGGAGAGGATGATGCCGCCGATCAGCGCGATGACGCCGCCCACACTGAGCAGGACCTCGAAGGGGTTGCGGTCTACCTTCGACGCCGGGCCCTTCGGATCGCGCGGGGGTGTCGGCTTATCCGTGAAGAAGGTCATGGCCTGAGACTATCCGAGTCAACGATCCGGAATGTGGCGCCGAGCTCGACGGGCAGGCGGGTCAGGATTGCGGCAATCATCAGCATCGATACCGGTTGCGAGATGTCCAGTCCGAGGTACGCGGTGAGGCCAGCGCGATCCGTGATTCCGATGCCCTCCGCCGCCGCCTCAATCACTGCTGAATCCAGAACGACAATAGACAACTGATCCCCGATCCCCGTGGCCTGGGGCCACCGCTACTCGGAACCAAGAAGCGAGTCGACGGCAACTCCAAGAGCGGCTGCGATCTCATCCAGCGTGTCAACGTCGATTGCCGTGTCACCTGAGAGCTTGCGTTCGAGCGAGGCCAGCGGTGTATCTAAAGACTCGGCGAGGCGCTCGCGCGTCCAACCTTGACGGGCGATCTCGGCACGTACCGAGTCCGCTACTAGAAGTCGACGTTGCCGCTTCTCCATAGTTGAGCCTAGTTCATATGAACTAGAGGCGCGATGGAAACGAGCACTGCGGTCGCGCCGCGCTAGCGTCAAATCGTGCCCTCTGGAGATCCAAAGCAGCCCGGGCCGCTCACTGTCGCCATCGCGGAGATCTTGAAGCGGGAGTACCGGCTCTCTGGAATGACCGAGTTCACTCTGGGCGCCGCGGTGGGTGTCTCCCAGTCCCAGCTGTCCAAGTACCTGAATGGGTACAAGGTTCTCGATGTCGATCAGCTCGACAGGTTGTGCACCGCGCTGCGCATTGACATCGTCGACGTCGTTCGGCGGGCGAGGTTGTCCGCGCATCGGCCTGCGTAGAAGCTCTTCTCTTTTGCCCCAGTAATGAGGATGAGCAGCCCGGCGAAGCCGACGGCCGCCATCGTCGCGATCACGTACTCGGCCGTCGCGGCGCCCGCCTCGTCGCGCAGCCGTCTCAGGGCGCGCGACGTGTTCGTCGGCACGGTCCGGGTGCGCACGATGCCGTGCGGCACCGCGCCCGCCGCAGCGTCGGCCAGGCCGGAGACCCGCCTTCTCGGTTTCGGCGGAAGCGCGCCCTCGGAAACGGGCGACTCGGACAGGTCCGGGGCAGGCATGGGCCCGGTCTGGCTTTGCGATGTGGCTGTGGTGCTCGGCATCGGTTCTTCTCCTCTCGCGTCCAGCGACGCGGTAGTCCGGCGGCACGATCGAGTCCAGATTCGCCCCGCCGGTCGCCGGTGCCGGCTCCCGTCCGAGATCCGTGCACAACCCCGCCCGACCCGGTCCGGTTGAGGACCCGCGCACCCCGCACAGCTTTCCGCGAGAGTACGATTTCGGCCCTTAAAACGGCGGTTTAAGGGCCAAAATCGTACTCTCGCGGAAAGACGGGGACGATTCTGGGACCCGATTTGTGGTCCCCGGAGACCAATTTGAGAAAGGGGTTACCTTTGGCGAAAGATGAGCGTAGTGTCTTCCCAACGGCACCCACCAGGGTCCGGGGAACGAGGCGCTGATGGCAGACAAATCCCCTAAGAAGAGCACCGGCAAGACTGCCGCAGCGAAGACTCTGAAGGAAAAACGCGCCGACAAGAAAGCTCGTCCGGAGCGCAAGGACTAGAGCAGCTGGACAGACTTACCGTGACTTCGAAAGAGCCGGGCCCTCGGGTCCGGCTCTTTTTTCGTGTGCCCTGTGCGGGTACCGGCCGGCTCAGGTGACCGGTACAGCAGGACACTCTTGTTAGGCGGCACCGGCGCACGGGTCGTCAGACCGAGCGCGAGCCCGTAGTAGATTCAGTTCCTGCGCCCGGCATCCGCTCTCGGCACGAAATGATCGGATCTACATGACTGAGCGACGCAGCAAGATTCTGCGGATCGTTGCGTATTGCCTGGCACCCATCACCCTGCTCGTCGCGCTTCTGTCCTGGAGTGCGTCGTCACCGGTCGGCTCCGGCGCAGATGAAGACTTCCACCTCGCCAGCTCGTGGTGCGGTTCCGGACTCCGGGACGGCCTCTGCGAAGCAGGATCTGACGACGCACATCGGCACGTGCCGCTCCAGCTGATCGTCGCGAGCCAGTGCTTCACTCACCTTCCGGGACAGTCTGCCTCGTGCCCCGCTACACCGTCATCGGTCCTGACGGACACGGACCGGGGAAACTTCGTCGGCGTCTACCCGCCGGTCTTCTACGCCACGATGAGCATTTTCGCGGGCACCGACATCTCCCTGTCGGTGCTCTTGATGCGTGCATTCAACTCTTTGCTCTACGTGGTGATGATGTCGCTGCTGTTCCTCCTGCTCCCCCGCGCCCGTCGCGGCCTGATGGTGTGGGCAACGCTGGCCACTCTCGTGCCCTTCGGCGTGTTCCTGATCGCCAGCGTCAACCCCAGCGGCTGGGGAGTTCTGTCTGCCTCGACCCTGTGGCTGGCGATACTGGGATTCTTTGAGGCTGAGACTCGGGGCCGCCAGATCGGCCTCGCTGCGCTCGCGTTGGTCTCCACGGTCATCGGCGCCGGCTCACGGGCCGACTCCGCGGCGTACGCGGTTGTGGCGATCGTGCTGGTCGGTGTGCTCAAGGCCGAACGGACGCGCGCCTTCGTGCGCCGCGCCGTGTTCCCGATCGCGCTCGTGGCACTCGCCGGCGTGGGCTATCTCACCTCAGGCCAGACGAGAGCGGTCAATCTGGTGGGGGAGAACATCTCCAGCCCGGAGGGCAGCGTGCCAGGCGGTTGGGCCGATCTGTTCTGGAACAACCTGATCCGGCTGCCAGAGCTCTGGGCGGGTGCCTTCGGTACGCCCGTTGCCGGACGCACGCCGTCGCTCGACACCGGCGCGCCGGGCCTCGTGTGGTTCCCTGTGATGCTCGCGTTCGGCGGCGTCGTCTTTCTCGGCCTGCGGCGGCTCAGCGTCAGAAAGGGTCTCAGTTTGGCGATGATCATCGGCCTGCTGGTGCTGCTGCCGATGGTGTGGCTCATGCGCGACCACATCCTTGTCGGGCAACAGGTGCAGTCGCGGTATCTCTATCCGCTGTTGATCATTCTTGCCGGAGTCAGCCTTCTGGGCTTCCGCAGTGCCAGTGCAGGACTGGGGCGTGTGCATATGGTGCTCGTTGCCGCCGCTGCAATTCTCAGCAACCTCACCATCCAGTGGTTCACCCTCCGCCGGTTCACGACGGGGCTCGACGTCTTCTGGCCGAACCTCGACAAGAACGTCGAGTGGTGGTGGGGTCTCCCCATCGGGCCCATGCCGCTGTGGATCATCGGCTCAATCGCCTTCGCGATCGTCTGCGCGCTTGCTGTTCTTTACGCGTGGCGCGCCACCGACTCGTCAGACAGCGCTGAGCGGACCGCGATTCGCCTCTGAACGGGCCGTACGCTCTGGTCTGGCTCTGTCGTGTCCGGACGCCGGCGGCTAGAACTCCGACAGTGTCGTCGACAGCACCGTGACGAGGAGCGGGACCACGCCGAGCAGCATGAAGGCCGGGAGTACGCATACCCCGAGGGGAACCAGCAGGGCCATCCCGAGGGCGATCACCCGCCGCTGGCCCTCTGTGCGGGCGTCGCGGCGCTGCTGGTCGGCTTCACTGCGCAGAAGCTCGGCGGCGGGCACGCCGGCACGCACCGCCAGGTCCAGCACCCGGTCGCCGGCGGTGCGCCGGACACCGTCGGCAGGGAGATACCGACCGAGCGCCTCTGTCACCAGGGCCTGGGCGCGTTCGACCGAACCGCCGCCACTCATCGCGATCGCGGTCAGGTCGAGTTCGAGACCCGGCGTCGGGGCCCGTGCCCGTGCCCGCCGGAGCAGCCGGCGATTCCACACGCTCCCCGCGAGCATGAGTCCGGTACCGCTTCCGAGACACAACCAGCCCGGTACCGTGAGGAACAGCGTCGCGACAGTGTTGAACCCGAGCAGGCCGCCGAAGGCGATCCCGACGAGCGGCAGGACGGCGACCAGCCGCGCGGTCGCGGCCGGTCCGGCGAGCGCCGTCTCGAGGTCGGCGTGCAGCTGGCCGAGGTCGCGCAGGCTGGCCGCGAGTTGACGCAGGCACGCGGCGAGCGGCGCCCCTGACCGCGTCGCCACCTCCCAGGCGGCGGCGACAGCGAACCAGGCGTCTCCCGGCTGCCCGCCCACGGTCCGCGCCTCCCCCGCAATGGCCTCCGCGACGCTGTCTCCACGGCCTGCGGCGAGACCGGCGGCCCTCACGACACGGATGCCCACGGCCGGCCCATCGGCACCGGGGCGGTTCGGGCGAGGTCGCCTTTGATGGGTACCGAGCGGGACAACACGAGAGGCGTCCGGGCCGGTGTCGTCGTCCAGATATCCCCACGCGGTCACGGGCGACACCCCCGCCGAGAGGAGAACGGCCAGCCGCTGCGCGATCCGGGCCGCGTGCTCGATGTCGACGTCCCGTCGCGGGTCTCGGCGAGCCCGGCGGCGCCCCGTCCCGCGACGATACCCCCCGGCATCCGCACGCGGCGCACGGCCCACACGCGCCGCCGAGTCGGCCTCACGCCGACGTATCACGGGACGACCGGCACGGCAACAGGCACGGTGACAAGGAGCCCCCGGGCGTCGAGCTCGAATCGCCCGAGCTGGGCGATCCTCCGCGAGCCGCCGCGGCGCTCGAGGTGCAGCACGAGACCGATCGCGCTGACCGTCTGCCAGGCGACGGCCGCCTGGCTCATCCCGGCGAGCACCCCGAGGGCCTCGAGCCGGGCGGGCACGTCGCCCAGCGAATTCGCGTGCAGGGTGCCCGCCCCGCCGTCATGCCCGGTGTTGAGGGCGGCGAGCAGTTCGCGCAGCTCGCCGCCACGGCACTCACCGAGCACCAGCCGGTCCGGGCGCATCCGTAGCGCCTCGCGCAGCAACGCATCGAGGCCGACCCGGCCAGCGCCCTCGAGATTCGGCTGCCGCGACTCGAGCGCCACAACGTGCGGGTGCTCGATGCGAAGCTCGGCGACGTCCTCGATGACGACGATGCGCTCCCCCGGCGGCGCCTCGCCGAGGAGCGCAGCCAGCAGGGTCGTCTTGCCGCTTCCCGCCGCCCCGGTCACGAGCAGGTCCTCCCGGCCCTGCACGGCGGCGCGCGGGCGCGCCGTGAGCGCCTGGCCTGCCGCCCCGGAGCCGCAGAGCCCCGCGGCGGCGAGCGCGGCCAGTCTCGGCCGGTCGGGCCGCGGCAGCCGGATCGAGAGCAGGGTGCCCGTACTCGACACCGGCGGCAGCACGGCGTGCACGCGGATGCCGTCGGAGAGCCGCACATCGACGCACGGGCTCGCCTCGTCGATGTGCCGGCCGCCGAGCGCGATCAACCGCACGGCGAGCGCTCTGACCTCCGCCTCGGCGCTCCGCCAGCCCGGCTCCCGCACCGGGCCGAGGCCCGCGTCGACCCACAGGCCGGCCTCGCCATTCACGAACAGGTCGGTCACGCCGGTGGATGCCGCGTACCGCGCGAGCGCGCCCAGTTCGGAGAGGTCCCGCTCGGGCAGCGACCGCGCCACCGACGCGCGCTCCCCCGTGCCGGGGGCGCCCGGCATCCGCTCACGGCTGAGCGACGGGACGGCGATGAACGGTTGCACCATGCCCCGACGGTAGGCCGTGACGAGCGATTGACCGGGGCCGCCGCGAAGACTGTGGACAATTCGTCCAGCGCGGCAGCGGTGCAGGAGGGGCCATCGACCGGCCACACAACCGCCGAGTCGTTAAAAAAAGGGGGGCGGCACCTATTGGGGGGAACAGGTGCCGCCTCGGCATCACGCTGATTGGGGGGAACCAAACGTGATGCAGGTCAAAACTTTCGTTCGGACGTGTCCAAGTGTATAAGGAAAATCCAGATGCGCAAGTCCCCCGTGTCCTCATAAATGAGGACACGATTCCGTGGCCCCTATCCAGGGGGTCTTGCGGCGATCGCGGCGCGTTCGGCGCCGAGGGAGCCGCTCCGCAATTCCCCGCAACGTGGGTTCGCGGATCCTCAGGGTATGGTGCACGAGGGGCTTGTTACGCACCCGGCCGTCATCGCAAAGGAGCGACAAGCTATGAGCGTTCAGATCGACCACCTTCTCAACGAAACCCGCAGGTTCGCACCGACTGCCGAGTTCGCGGACCACGCCGTCGGCACTTCGCAGCTCTACACGGATGCCGCGGACGACCGCCTCGAATTCTGGGCCGATCAGGCCCGCAGCCTGCTGCACTGGCACAAGCCGTTCACCAAAGTGCTGGACTGGACCAACCCGCCGTTCGCGAAATGGTTCGAGGACGGGCACATCAATGTGGCCTGGAACTGCCTCGACCGGCACGTGCTCGCGGGCCATGGCGACCGGGTCGCGCTCTACTTCGAGGGCGAGCCCGGCGACTCCCGCGCGATCACCTACGCCGAGTTGACGGCCGAGGTGAAGCGAGCTGCCAATGTGCTGACAAAGCTCGGTGTACAGGCCGGGGACCGGGTCGCGATCTACCTGCCGATGATCCCCGAGGCCGTGATCTCGATGCTCGCCGTCGCCCGCCTCGGTGCGGTTCACTCGGTCATCTTCGGCGGCTTCAGCGCCGAGAGCCTGCGCTCCCGGATCGACGACGCGAACGCCGTGCTCGTGATCACCGCGGACGGCGGCTACCGCAAGGGCCGGGTCACGCCCCTCAAGCCCGCGGTCGACATGGCACTGTCCGGCACGCCGACGACTGTGCGCAACGTGCTCGTCGTCAAGCGCACCGGCAACGACGTGGAGTGGACCGACCACGACCTGTGGTGGCACGACGAGCTCGCGAGCGTCGACGCGGAGCACGAGGCCGAGGGCTTCCCCGCCGAGAATCCGCTGTTCATCCTGTACACCTCGGGCACGACCGGCAAGCCCAAGGGCATCCTGCACACGAGCGGCGGCTACCTCACTCAGGTCGCCTTCACGCACAAGAACGTCTTCGACCTGCACCCCGAAACGGATGTCTACTGGTGCACCGCGGACGTCGGCTGGATCACGGGTCACAGCTACGTGACCTACGGCCCGCTCGCCAACGGGGCGACGCAGGTGCTCTTCGAGGGCACCCCGGACACCCCGCACCCGGGCCGCTGGTGGGAGATCGTCGAGAAGTACAAGGTCAGCATCCTCTACACGGCGCCCACCGCGATCCGCACGTTCATGAAGCTCGGCCGCCAGATTCCGCAGGGTTTCGACCTGTCGAGCCTGCGGCTGCTCGGCTCGGTCGGCGAACCGATCAACCCTGAAGCGTGGATGTGGTACCGCGAAGTGATCGGCGGCAACGTCGCCCCGGTCGTGGACACCTGGTGGCAGACCGAGACCGGCGCGATCATGATTTCCGCGCTTCCCGGGGTCACCGTCGCGAAGCCGGGCGCCGCGCAGGTGCCGATCCCCGGGGTGTCGATCGACGTGCTCGACGAGGCCGGCGTGCACGTCGGGCACGGCAACGGCGGGCTGCTCGTCGTCACCGAACCCTGGCCGTCCATGCTCCGCGGCATCTGGGGCGACCCCGAGCGGTTCATCGAAACGTACTGGGAGAAGTTCGGCGAGGAGAACCCGCGCTACTTCGCCGGCGACGGCGCCCGTCTCGACGAGGACGGCGACATCTGGCTACTCGGCCGGGTCGACGACGTGATGAACGTCTCCGGGCACCGGCTCTCGACCGCGGAGATCGAGTCGTCGCTCGTGTCGCACCCGATGACGGCCGAGGCGGCCGTGGTCGGCGCGCACGACGAGACGACCGGCCAGGCCGTAGTCGCGTTTGTGATCATCAAGTACAGCCACCTCGAGGAGAGCTCGCACGAGGACATCCAGGCGGTCTTGCGGGCGCACGTGGCGCAGCAGATCGGCGCGATCGCGCGTCCGCGGCAGATCTTCATCGTGAACGAGCTGCCGAAGACCCGCTCGGGCAAGATCATCCGCCGTCTGTTGCAGGATGTCGCAGAGGGCCGCGAAATCGGCGACACGACGACCCTCGCCGATACCTCGGTGATGCAGGTGATCAAGAGCACCCTGAAGTAGGCGCGTCGGCGTCGGACGAGGGGGCAGTGAGGGTTTTCACAAGCGGTCCCCCTATCGTGGGGACAATGCCTCGCCTTCCCTCGTCCGGACGCCTGGTCGCCCTCGATGCCCTCCGCGGTGTCGCGGCCGGCATCGTGCTCGTGCACCACGTCTCGATGACCGCTCCCGGTATCGCCGCCGCCTACCAGTCCACCGTCGGCGTGAACACCGGTTCGGCGGGCTGGTGGTCGACCCTGACCCCGCTCAAGTTCCTCGTTGCAGGCCCCGAGTTCGTGCTCGTCTTCTTCGTGCTGAGCGGCTTCGTGCTTGTGCGCTCCCCCCTCGCGAGCCGCGCCGCGAGGACAGCCGCGAGCACGGCGAACGGGCTCTCCTCCCGCGGCTACGACTGGGTCGCGTACTACCCGCGCCGCATCATCCGCCTAGCGATCCCCGTCGTCGTGTCCGTCGCCCTCGCCGCGGCGTGGATCCTGCTCGTGCCGCGCACGGGCATCGACGTCGGCGGCAGTTGGCTCAAGCGGCAGGACAGCCCCGACATCGGCCTCCCCAACCTGCTCGGTGAGGCGAGCGTCATCGGCGGCTCCGGCCGGCCGGACGTCAACCCGCCCCTCTGGTCGCTGACCTGGGAGATGTGGTTCTCGCTTCTGTTGCCGATCTGCGTGCTGCTCGCCGTCGCGACGCGCCGGCTGCCCGCGCTCTGGGCCGCTGCCTTCCTCGCCGTGAGTGCGACCGGGTACGTCACCGGCATCGAACCACTGATGTACCTGCCCGCGTTCGGCCTCGGCGCCCTGCTCGCCGCGAACTACGAGTCCCTGAGCATCTGGGCCGCCCGGGTCGCCGCGCGACGCGGGGGCACCGCCGTCTGGATCGGGCTCACCGCCCTCGGCCCGGCCCTGCTCGTGTCGCACTGGCTACTGCGCCCGCAGCTCAGCGGACTCTGGGGTGACCTGACCCTCGCGTTGCGGGTGCCCGGGGCCGTGCTCGTCGTCGCCGTTGTCGCGCTGTGGCCCCCGTTGCAGCGCCCGCTCTCCGCCCGGCCGCTGGTCTGGCTCGGCACGGTGAGCTTCAGCCTCTACCTCGTGCACTTCCCGGTCGTCGTCGCCTTCGGCACGATGTTCGGACCGGGCCGCTGGTGGCTCGGCGCGCTCGTCTCCGTGCCGCTCAGCCTCGTGCTCGCGCAGCTGATGTACCTGTGGGTCGAGCTGCCCGCGCAGCGCCTCGCGACCTGGACGGGCCGGTGGGCGAGCGAGAAGGCCGGGGCGCTTCGCGGGCACGGCGGCAGGCAGGCGGATGCCGCGGCATCCGCTGCCCTCGCAGCCCGAGCCCCCGAAAACGACCGCGTCCTCGCCGAGTAGCCCGCCGTCGCATTGGTGAGCGCGAATGCCTAGGCGAAGGAGACGATGAGCTCCACCTCGACGGGCGAGTCGAGTGGCAGCACGGCGACGCCGACCGCCGAGCGGGCGTGCACGCCGCGGTCGCCGAAGATCTCGCCAAGCACCTGCGATGCCCCGTTGACGACTCCGGGCTGGCCGGTGAACGCGGGGTCGGATGCGACGAAGCCGGTGACCTTGACGACCTGCGTGATGCGGTCGAGCGACCCGATCACGGCCTTGATCGCCGCGAGCGCGTTGAGCGCGCACAGGCGGGCGTACTCCTGGGCGTCCGCTGCGGGCACGAGACCGTGGCCGTCGCCGACCTTGCCGGTCTCCGGCAGCAGGCCGGACACCATCGGCAGCTGGCCGGAGGTGAAGACCAGGTTGCCGGAGACGACGGCGGGAACATACGACGCCACCGGAGGAACCACGCTGGGCAGGTCGATCCCCAGTTCGGCGAGACGCGCATCAATGATCGACATGATCAGGCCTCTTTCACAACGGGACGCTTGAGGTAGGCGACGAGCCCGCCCTCCGGTCCGGGTACGACCTGGACGAGCTCCCAGCCGTCCGATCCCCAGCTGTTCAGAATGGCCGCGGTGTTGTGGATCATCAGCGGGGTGGTGAGGTACTCCCAGGCAGGCATAAGACTCCGATTCAGGCGATTTTACAGATTTGTCCCTTACGCTCAATTGTATGTCTGCCAAAAATCGAACGGTCAGCGGCTCCCTGGGCGGTCTCCTGGGTTTCGTTGGAATGAGTGCAATCGTCGGTGTTCTCGTGACGGCTGCGGTCACTCCCGTTCTCGCTTTGTCGGGCATGGCCGCGACGAACACGATCAACGTCTTCGAGAACCTGCCGGACTACCTGAAGATCGACCAGCTCTCGCAGAAGAGCAATATCTACGCGACCACGAGCACCGGTGCCCCCTATCTCCTGGCCTCGTTCTACGACCAGAACCGCGTCGAGGTCGCCTCGGACGCGATCAACCAGTTCGTCAAGGACGCCGCGACCTCCGGTGAAGACCCCCGGTTCTACGACCACGGCGGCATCGACCTGCAGGGCACCGTCGGCGGCCTAGTCTCGACCCTTGGGGGCGGCGGCACCCGCGGTGGGTCCTCGATCACCCAGCAGTACGTCAAGAACGTCCTGGTGCAGAAGTGCGAAGTGCTCACGGATGCGCAGAAGAAGTCGGACTGTTATGACGCGGCCACGGCGACCACTCCCGACCGCAAGCTCAAGGAGATGCGCCTCGCGATCGGCGTGGAGAAGAAGTACGCGAAGGACGACATCCTCCGCCAGTACCTGAACATCACCGGCTTCGGCGGCACCGTCTACGGCATCGAGTCCGCGGCGGAGTACTACTTCGGCTCGACCGCGGCGACGCTGACGCTGCCGCAGGCGGCGAGCCTCGTCGCGATCGTGAACAACCCAGTCAAGTTCCAGCTCGACCAGCCCGACAGCGCGACCAACGGTGCAGCGAACGGCTACGCCGCGAACAAGGACCGCCGCGACTACGTACTGGACCAGATGCTCAAGTACGGCAAGATCAACCAGGCCGACCACGATGCCGCGGTCGCCTCGGCCATCGAGCCCAGCATCCACGAGCCCTCGACCGGCTGCCAGACCGCCGGCGGCAGCGCCTTCTTCTGCGACCTTGTCGTGAGCACCCTGCAGAACAACCCGGTCTTCGGCGCCGACGACACCACCCGGATGGCCAACTTCCGCCGCGGCGGGTTCAACGTCTACACGACCCTCGACCTGGACCTCCAGCAGGCCGCTGAGGCGACGATGAAGGCCAACGTCCCCGATACCTTCCCCGGCTGGGACGTCGGAGGAGTGGCCGTGAGCGTCGGTGTGGGCACCGGGAAGGTTCTCGCCATGACGCAGAACAAGGACTACAGCCAAGACCCGGCCGTGCAAGCCACCGGCGCGAATTACACGGGGATCAACTACAACACCAACGTCGACCAGGGCGGGTCCAGCGGGTTCCAACCCGGATCGATGTACAAGGTGTTCACCCTCGCCGAGTGGCTCACCGAGGGCCACTCGCTCAATGAGCGGGTCGACTCCCGCATCAAATCGAACTGGGGCACCTTCCGCGACAGCTGCGCCACCGGCGGCACCGTGAGCTTCCCCGGCTACAACCCCAAAAACGACTCATCGTCCGAAACCGGCGCCAACTACAGCGCGCTACAGTCCACGATCGGGTCCATCAACACCGGCTTCATCGGCATGGCCAAGAAACTCGACCTGTGTGCCATCCGCAAGACCGCCGAGGCCTTCGACGTCACGCGCGCCGACGGCGCCCCGCTCGAGCAGGGTGCCTCAGCGGTGCTCGGCACCAACGAGGTTGCACCACTGAGCATGGCGGTCGCCTTCGCCGGCATCGCCAACAAGGGCACCACCTGCAGCCCGATCGTGATCGACCACATCACCGGCTCCGACGGAACCAAACTCCCGGCACCGACAAGCGACTGCCACCAGTCAGTCGACCCCAACGTCGCGGCCGGCATGACGACCGCCATGCAACAGGTCATGGGATCGGGGGGAACTGCCGCCGCCTCGAACGCGGCCACGAGCCCGAAGGTCCCGATGATCGGTAAGACCGGTACCACCGACGGCAACAAGGACACCTGGATGGGCGGCGCAAGCAGCAAGGTCGCGACCATCGTCGGAGTGATGAGCGTCACCGGCGACAAGGACCAGCGCAACACCACCTTCGCGAGCGGCCCGGCGGCCACCGCCCGACACCGGATGTGGCCGGTCATCATGAGCGTCGCCAACGCCAAGTACGGCGGAGACGCGTTCCCCGCCGCGACCGGAACGATCGTCAATGCGGTTCAGATCCCCATCCCGGACCTCCGCGGCAAGAGCCTCACCGAGGCCCAGACCACCCTTGAGGCGGCCGGCTTCCTGTTCGTCAACGGCGGCCCGATTGACTCGGAGCTCCCGGGCGGCACGATCGCCAAGACCGACCCGGCAGGAGCAACAAGCACGAGCCGCGGCTCGAGCGTGACCGTGTACACCAGCAACGCCTCGCAGATCGTCGTGCCCGACGTCGTCGGCAAGAGTGAGGGTGAGGCTCGATCGACGCTCGGCAAGTTCGCCGTCGCGAAGACGGACGGCGACACCACCGATCCGACACAGGTGGGCAAGGTCATCTCGATGTCCCCGGCCGCCGGTGGCGGAGCCAAGCCCGGTGACACCATCACGATCGTGATCGGAAAGCTCGCCACCACCAACGGCATCGGTAAGGCGGGCGGATGAGTACCCTCGGCACCGGGGCCAAGGCCCTCCTCGTCGGCACGGGCGCGCTAGCCGCGGCCGGTGCCGGCGCGTTCGCCTGGGGATCTCTGCTCGAACGCCGGATGTTCACCCTGCGTGAGGCATCCGTGCCCGTGCTCGCCCCCGGCTCGAAACCGATCCGTGTGCTGCACATCTCGGACCTGCACCTCGCCCCCTGGCAGAAGGACAAACAGGAGTGGGTGCGGAGCCTCGCCGCGCTGAAGCCCGACCTCGTCGTCGACACCGGAGACAACCTCGGCCACACGGATGCCTTCGACGCCCTCGCGTACACGCTCGAGCCGTTCGCGGGGATCCCCGGGATCTTCGTCAACGGTTCCAACGATTTCTGGGGACCGCAGCTGAAGAATCCGTTCCGGTACTTCGGCGGACCGTCGCTGCTCAAGGCCGCCCCGCAGAACCGGCTCGACACCGACCGTCTGCACAGGATCTTCGCGAATCTCGGCTGGAACGACATCAACAATGCCGCGGAGGCGCTCGACATCAACGGCACCCACCTCGAGCTCTTCGGCGTGGACGACCCGCACATCGGACGCGACCGCCTCGACCTGATCACCCGGGCCGTCGACGACCTCCGCGGTGACGACCCGCTCGGCGACGAGACCTGGCCGGACTCCGCGGAGCACCGCGAGCCACGGCCGACGGTCACGATCGGCGTCGCGCACGCGCCGTACCGCCGGGTGCTCACCTCGTTCGTGAACCACGGCGCGCAGCTGATCCTCGCGGGGCACACCCACGGCGGCCAGGTCTGCGTGCCCGGCTTCGGCGCCCTCGTCACGAACTGCGACATTCCCCGGTCGCAGGTCAAGGGGCTCAGCCTCTGGGGATCCGGACTCCGCAGCGCATACCTCAACGTTTCGGCCGGCCTCGGCACGTCGATCTACGCCCCGGTGCGCTTCGCCTGCCCGCCCGAGGCGACCCTGCTGACCCTGACCGCCTCGTCGTAGGCGGCGCTCACGGGATCCGTTTGGGGGTGCACCGAGCATCCGCGTGCATGGGGTTATACTTGACAAGGCTTACGGGCCATCGGGGTATGGCGCAGCTTGGTAGCGCGCGTCGTTCGGGACGACGAGGTCGCAGGTTCAAATCCTGTTACCCCGACAGCAAGACACAGAAACAGAAAACCCCCACTCGCGAGAGTGGGGGTTTTCTGCTGTGCGCGCGGCAGGCATCCGCTGGAGAAGGGCGACGACTTTCGGCCTTGACTCGCGCGACTAATCATGCGAGAGTAAGCGCATGTCCTCGATCCGTCTGTTTATCCTCGGCTCCCTCGCCGAGCGCGGGCCGATGCACGGGCACCAGCTGCGGCTGCTTGCCGAGGAGGAACACGTGCACATGTGGACGGATATCTCCGTCGGCGCGGTGTACGGCGCGATCAAGCGGCTCGCGACCGAGGGGCTGATCCACGTGGCCCGCGTCGAGCGCGAGGGCAACTACCCCGAGCGGCAGGTCTACGAGATCTCGGATGCCGGGGGCCGGGACCTCGCGGCTCTCCGGCTCGACGGGCTGCGCACGATCGTGCTCAAGCCCGACCCGTTCGACCTCGCAATGACCCGGCTCGACCCCGAACGACTCGACGAACTCCCCCTGATGATCGAGGCGCGCCTGCTCGCCCTGCGCGCCCTGCTCACCGATTCCGAGGCCACCACGTCCCACGCCCTCCCCTATCTCACCGCCAGCGAAGCCTTCGTCATGCAACACAAGGCCGCCCGCCTGCGTGCCGAGATCGCCTGGCACGAACACCTCGTCACCGTCCTCCCCGACATCGTCGCGGACGAACTAGCCCGAAAGGCCGACTGACCATGTCAGACACCAACGCTCCGACCTCCACCGGGGCCGGCTCCGGCACCGGCACGCCCGGCACCCGACCGCCCGTCGTGATCCCCCGCCACGCGTGGCAGGCCCTGATCGTGCTGCTTGCCGGCATGTTCATGGCGCTGCTCGACACCACGATCGTGAACGTCGCCCTGCCGACCATCCGGGAGAGCCTCAATGCCTCCGAGGCGACGCTGTCCTGGATCATCTCCGGGTACGCCCTCGCGTTCGGCCTCGCGCTCATTCCCGCCGGGCGGCTCGGCGACCGGATCGGCCACAAGTGGGTCTTCTTCACCGGGCTCGCGCTCTTCACCCTCGCGAGCCTCGCCTGCGGCCTCGCGCAGAACGACCTGCAGATGATCATCGCCCGCGTCGTGCAGGGCCTCGCCGGCGGTATCTTCGTGCCCGCCGTCACCGCCGTGATCCAGCTCTTGTTCCCGCCGATGGCGCGCGGCAAGGCGTTCGCGATCATGGGCTCGGTCATCGGTGTCTCCACCGCGCTCGGCCCGATCCTCGGTGGCCTGATCATCCAGGCGTTCGGCGACGAGAACGGCTGGCGCCTGGTGTTCTGGGTCAACCTTCCGATCGGCGTCGCGGCGCTCATCGCCGCCGTGTTCATGCTCCCCGCCGGAGCCGAGCGCGACCCGAACAAGACGAGCTCGGGCATCGACTTCATCGGGCTCGTACTGCTCTCCGGCGGCCTCGTCGCCCTGCTCGTGCCGCTCATCGAGGGCCAGGACCAGGGCTGGCCGCTCTGGACCTACCTCACCCTCGTCGCCGGGGCGCTGCTCCTCGCCGCGTTCGGGGCCTGGGAGGTCAATTTCACCCGCCGCGGCAAGAGCCCGCTCGTGCCGCCGCACCTGTTCTCCCACCCGGCCTTCTCCGGTGGGGTCGTGCTCGCGCTCGTTTACTTCGCGGCGTTCACGAGCATCTTCTTCACGATCTCGATCCTCTGGCAGGCCGGCCTCGGCCACACCGCCCTCGAGTCCGGGCTCGTCTCGATCCCGTTCGCGATCGGAAACATCGTCGGTGCCTCGCAGAGCAACCGGCTCGCGCAGCGCCTCGGCCGCACTGTACTCGTGATCGGCGTGACCCTCGTCACGACCGGCCTGATCTGGATCTACCTCGCCCTGCTCCTGATCGGCCCGTCGATCACCAACTGGGAGCTGCTTCCGCCGCTGCTCATCGCGGGCCTCGGCAGCGGATTCTTCATCGCCCCGAACGCGCAATTCATCGTCGCGACCGTCGACCGCGCAGAGGCCGGTGCCGCGAGCGGTGTCGTCGGCGTGATGCAGCGGGTCGGCGCCGCCGTCGGCATCGCCGTGATCGGCAGCGTGCTCTTCGGCAACCTCGTCGTCGCCGGACCGGGGAAGGACGCCCTGGCGTCCGCATTCACGACCGCCGCGACGGATGCGATGGCCGTCAGCGCCGCGTTCAGCGTGCTGGCGCTGCTGCTCGTCTTCGTGCTGCCGAAGCGGGTCGACGCGCACTTCTAGTGCGGCAGCATCCGCCCGTCTGGCGACCCCGAGTGTTCCGGCGGCTGGGGCGTGTCGTCTCCAACGACCGTTTCCTGGGCCTCGGGGTCGGCGCGTTCTGGCGGGTAGATCGCTGAGACCTGCGCGGCTCGTGCCACCTGCCAGTATGCGAACGCCGCTCTCCGAATGCGCACCGAGATCCGGATATTCCTCTGGATAGTCGCCGCGGCACCGAAGACGATCGCGAGTGCACCGGCACCGACGCCGATATAGCCGCCGACGTGGGCCCCCGCGTCGGCGAGTGCATAGAGTGAAATCGTCGCACCGGTCGCCACGGCGCTGACCAACCACCACATGACGAGGCGCTTGAACGGAGGGCGCTCAGATGATCGGCCGACGCTCTGGCTCGCGTCGATCCACTCGAACACCTGCACGTCCGTCGCCAGCCTGAGCCGGTCGCCCATGGCCACCGTGTACGGCCGCCCCGCGCGACGTTCGTCACCCGCCGCGTTCTCCACCATGAACTCAACAGCGGTCGCGTTCGTCGCACCACGGGCCTCGACCTGTCTCGGATAGATGTACTCAGCGGACTCGGCAAAAGCCACCCGAGTGTTGTCCCCCGTACCTAACTCCAGCCACCGCCCGATGCCGTCCTCGATTGACGTAAGGACTACCGCGAATGGGTCCATCGCCGCAGCCTCGAGGCGGAGAACGCGCGCGATCTCGCCGCGAGTCGCTCCCGCTGGACTGTCGTTGTCATCGACACCGGGACCACCGGAGTCGCCGCCGGTCGGCGCCTGGGTTGGTTGCGTCATGCCGTTCTTTCCTTCGCTGGGGCGATGGTCTATGCGGAGCGCATCGCCGGCCGGACGACGCACTGGAACGTCGCTTGGGGCCTGGTACCGTGCGCGCGATGCCCGGGAGGGAAAGAACGCAATTAGTGTTGCTAACTAAACAATATCGGTAGCATCTGCGCCGGCGGATGCCGCTGGTCAACCGACCCGGGTGAGCTCGGTGAACGACATGGTCGTGTTCGAGCGAAGACCCGTCCGCCTGAACTCCGTGAAGTGTCGCATATCGACGTTCGCAAGCCACGGGAACCTCGATCTGCGACACCTCACCAAGTGGATGCGCACGGTTGCGACTGCGAGCGGGCAAGGCCGCAACAGCGCAGGAACAGCGAGGGAGCCAGCGCACGGGTCAGCGAGCGGGGTGCAGCGCGAGAGTGTCGCGAATGATCTGCAGCAGCATCCATCGGTTCTCGAGCTCGTCGCCGGCGATCTCGACGACCGTCCACCCCGCTGCGGCCAGTCGGGCCTTGCGGGTCTGATCCTTGCGCCATCGATCGGGTTCGGTTCGGTGATAGTCGCCCTGGTACTCGAAGATCACTCGGCGCTCGGGGAAACAGAGGTCGCCTTCGGCGATGACAACGCCCCGGGCATCCGCGATGGGCTGGTTCACGACGAGCCCCTCGATCCCCGCGAGCACGATCGTGGTACGGACGATTGACTCGGCTCGTGACCGCGACCGGTCGGAAAGCAGGGCCAGCGCCTCGCCCAGGCGCGCCCGGCCGCGCCGGCCGCGGTGGCGCCTGGCAGCGGCCGCGAGTTCTGAATATGTTGCGAGCCCGTATTCCACGTTGATCACGTAGTCACCGGCCGCGACGAGGTCCTCCAGGTCGAGAACAGTGGCGAGGTCGCACCACGTGCGCACGGGCACGGTCATCCGCAAGCCGTACCACTCACAGAGATCGCCCCGCTCGATCAGGAATTTGTGCCCGACTGTCCCGGCACACCGGCTTGAGCGCAACGGCGACGGCATCCCTACGTGCAGCTCGCGCGTGCGTTCGTGCCGGCGCGAGAGCGGCATCCCTTGGATGAGCGCCGCCGTAATCGAGCAGAAGAACCCCGGCTCGGGAAGCCGAAGTTGGAGCGCTCGCGCACGCTGGCCGAGCGCTATCGCCGACTGCGGCAAGCGCACGCCGTGGAACGGGCGGGCGAGGTCGGGGCCCCGGAGTCGCGCCTCGCCGATACCCAATTCGGCGGCGGCGCGAGTCGTGAACGGCCCATCACCAAGGCCTGGCGGGAGTGGAATGCGACTGGTCATGTGACGAGGATGCGCGCCCGAGACTCTGCCGGAGCTGTCGTGCACAGGGCGACTGGTTTTGCGTTGAACGCCCACCCTGTTATGGAGCCGCGCACACGGGTCGTGGTGGCCGCTCCTCGCGCTGAGGTGTCGCAAATCGAGGTTCCCGCAGCCTCTAAACCTCGATATGCGACACTTCACGGTTGGTCATCGGGGTGGGCTGGTGCGCCACGAGCGTCGCCCTCGTGAGGTGCCACAAATCGAGGTTCGTAAGCCACGGGAACGTCGATTTGCGCCACCTCACCTCGCCTCGCGTCGTCCACAGGCCGACGCGGCGGTGTGCTCCAGCCGGCGGATGCCGCTGGTCAACCGACCCGGGTGAGCTCGGTGAACGACATGGTCGTGTTCGAGCCGTTGATGCAGGTTTGGTACAGCAGGTCGTAGCCGCGCGGGATGGCATCGGCGCGTTCGGTGTTCGCGTTGAGGATCGCAACGACCGCGCCGACCAGGTAGGTGCCCGACCTCACCCCGGTCAGCGCGATGGTCGTGCCGTCCGCCGGGAAGTGCGACCCGCCGCACGACCAGTGCTCGGCGATCACCGCGACTCCGTAGTTGCCGCTGAGGTCGACCGCGCCCTGGCAGCTGTCGATCTCGGCCTGCCAGCCGCTGGTCCAGACGTACTTCGTGTAGGTGGGCACGCCTTGCGCGGCGGCGGATGCTGCCGCTTCCGCCTCCGCCTCTGCAGCGGCCTGCGCGGCCACGGCGACCCGTGCCGCCTCGGAAGCAACGGCCGCCGCTTCCGCGACCCGCGCCTCCTCCGCAACCCGGGCAACCTCCGCGACCCGGGCGACTTCGGCAACCCGGGCAGCTTCCGCAACCCGCGCGACCTCGGCGATGCGCGCCGCTTCTGCGATCCGTTCCGTGTGCGCGGCGGCGGACTGCGTGGCGCCGAACGACAGCCGGACCACTGCCCCGGGGGACCCCGGCCGCGGAGACTGCCAGTCGACGAGACCGCGAGAGGCACCTTTCCGGTCGACAATGACCGGCACAAGGGCCACTCTCGACCGGAATGGCGTCCGCTGCAGGTTCGCGTACCGGCCGGACCCGACGGCGCCGACCGCCGAGTCGGACGAGTCGGACGAGTCGGACGTGGATTCTGCGGGCGAGGCGGAGGCGGTCGCGCGGGCCCCGGCTGCCGACATGGTGCCGGAGCCGGGCGCGACAGCGGCGGACGCGGAGGCGGGATCGGGCGCGGGGGCATCCGCTGTGATGCGGGCTGCGGCGAACGAGGGCGTCGCCGCGACGAGCACGAGGCTGACCGCCCCGACGACGCGGGCGCACCCGCCGACCGTTCGGCGGAACCACGACCGGTGTTGTGGCGCGTCCATAGCAACCTGCCCGTACCGCCCCTGTTCGGGTGGGGGCGGCCCAGTCAGTAAATCCCGGTTAGCGGGACGTGACTACCCCTCAGTTTCTTCCCCGAACAGGGGTATTATGCCGCGGCGTCCGCAGGGTCTGCCCGCAGGCCGGCCACGATCTCGAGCGAGCGGATGCGCCCGGCGAGTGTCGCGGACTGCGCACTGAGCATGAGCTCGTCGGCCCCGGTGGCGTCGAGGAGCGCCGTGAGCCGGGCATCCACCTCGGCCGGGGCGCCCACGGCCTGGCGGCGGTTCCGGGACGCTACGAACGAGAGCTCGTACTCGGTGAAACGGTAGGCGAGCGCCTCCTCGAGCGACACCGGGGCGGGCTTCTTGCCCTGCCGCATCCGCAGGAAGGTGATCAGCCCGGGCAGAGACTCTCGGCGCACCACCTCGGGGTCGTCGTCGCTGATCAGCCCGACCGCGATCATCGCGTGTGGGGCGGCCAGGAACGCGCTCGGCTCGAAGTGCGCCCGGTACAGGTCGAGGGCTTCCTCGGTGTGCTCGCCCGCGAAGTGGTGCGCGAACGTGAACGGCAGCCCGAGCGCCCCGGCGAGCTGCGCGCTGAACCCGCTCGAACCGAGTAGCCACATCTCCGGGGCGTCGCCGAGCCCCGGGTAGGCCGTGATACCCTTCAGCGGATTGTCCGCCGCCATGCCGCCGTGGAAGAACCCGATCAGGTCCACGAGCTGCTGCGGGAAGTCGTCGACACCCAGCCCCGATTCGCTCCGGCGGAGGGCGAGCGCCGTCGCGCCGTCGGTGCCGGGCGCGCGTCCGATACCGAGATCGATCCGGTCGCCATAGAGCGCGCGCAGGGTGCCGAACTGCTCGGCGACGACGAGCGGGGCATGGTTGGGCAGCATCACGCCACCAGACCCCACCCGGATCCGCGTCGTCCGCGCCGCGATCCCCGCGATCAGCACCGGCGGCGCGCTCGAGGCGATCGCCGGCATGTTGTGATGCTCAGCCACCCAGAACCGGGCGTAGCCGAGCTCCTCCGCACGCTGCGCCAAATGGATGCTGCCGGCCACGGCCTCCGCGTTCGTGCCGCCCGCGGGGCGGCTGGCCAGGTCGAGCACGCTGATCGGCAAAGTTTTCATCTTCCAGTCAAACAACGTTTGAACGTGCGAGATTCCCTGCTGTGCGCACCCGCCGGTGCATAACTCCTGCAAATTCCAGCCCGACCCCGCAGAATGGGCACTTTTGGCCGGTTGGGGGACATTTCGCAGGAGATATGCCGTTCCTGAGAATCTCTGTAGAACCGGTCATAGCTGGTGGCGATTGGATACAGTAAATCACTCGCTGCAACACGATAGGCCCGGCCATGAACCATTTACGTGACCACACCGTCAGGAATGCCGGAACCAAGTCCACCACCGCTGTGCGCGAGCGCGCCGACCAGGATCCCGTGCCCTCCCATGCATTCCGGGCCATGGCGCTGCTCGATGTGCGCGGACTCACCGTCGGTCACACCCGTCCGCGCACTCGCGGCCGCGGTGCAACTCCCGGTGAACCAGAGGTGTCCCGCGTCGCGCTCACCCTGATGCAGGGCGAGTCGCTGGCCCTCGTCGGCGAGTCCGGCAGCGGCATGACCGCTACCGCGCTCGCCATCGCCGGCCTGCTGCCCGCGAACAAGGCCGTCACGAACGGGTCGATCCTGTTCAACGGCCAGGAGCTCGTCGGCCTGAACCGCCGCGCCCGGGCCCGCCTCCTCGGCGCCAACATTGGATACCTTCCGCCCGACCTCCTGGGGTCCCTTAACCCCTCCCGCACCATCCTCAGCCAACTCGCGACCCCACTCCGCCGGCGCCTCGGACTTGACCGTCCCTCCGCCCGCGCGCGCACCCTCAAGGCCCTCGCCCGCGTCGGCCTGGACAACCCCGAGGTCGTGGCCCTGTCCTACCCGGGCGATCTCTCCCCCATCGTCGTGCAGCGGGTCGCGGTCGCCGCGGCTCTGTCCCTCGACCCCGAACTCGTCATCGCCGCAATCCCCGCCGATCCCGCGCACGCCCGCTCGCTCGTCGACCTGCTCCGCCTCGTGCGCACCCTGCAGAGCGAGCACAAGTTCGCGCTCATCCTCGTCACCGACGACGTCGACGTCGCCGCCGAGTGCTGCGAGCGCATCGCGGTTCTGCAGACCGGGCGCATCATCGAACCTCGCCCCCCATTACACCCACCGGCATCCTGACCGTGACGTCCCGTCTCCGAATCAACTCGACGGAGTTTTCGAGTTTCGAACCGGATGAGAAGCTGTCCCAGGTCCCGAAAGGGCACGTACTCTGCCGAATTGGTTGGGATGGACCTCCTCTCACCGGCCTCAAACGTGAGGCCTCTAACGGACGCAGCGGGCGCGGCGGGCGCTGCAGCGTCAGTGCCCGGCGAGGAAGTCGCGGACCTTGAGTGCGGTCGGGTCGGCCGGGTCGAGCGTCAGAGCTCGACGGATTTCGAGGCCGCTGGCTTCCGCGTCACCGCCGAGGTAGAGCACGACCGCATGCTGCACCGCCACCGCGACATCGTTGGGGGCGAGCGCAGCGAGTGCGGCGAGGGTCGCCTCCGCACCGGTGATGTCCCCGGTGCCGAGCTGCCCGACGGCGAGCGCCCGCTCGGTCGCGACAGTCCCCGGTAGTAGCGCCCGCGATCGTTCGGCCCACGTCACGGCCGACCCGGCGGCCCCGGCGACCTGCGCGTCGGCCTCCGCCGCAAACGACTGCGCCGCGATGCTCGCGAGGTCGGCGTCCCACGGCCGCAACACCTGCGCCCGCTCGAACGACGCCGCGGCGCCGGAGAGGTCGCCGCGCGCGGCGGCGCTCACCCCCGCGGCGAGCGGAACATCTGCGCCGACGAGTAGGACCAGCCAGACGGCCCAGAGGACAAGCAACCCCGAACGGATGCCCGCCACACCTCGCCGAACCGCCGGGCCACTGCCCGCTGGCGACGATCGCGGCGACGACGTCCGGGCCTTGGGCGCCCGGGACACCAGGAGTCCGAGCAGCAGTCCGGCGACGATCGTCGTCGACGGCGCCGTGAAGTGGGTCAGTAGTGCCACGCCGTAGCCGGCCAGCCCGGCACCGGCGGCGGCGAGGACGTCGGCGCGGGCGGCATCCGCCTGACCGATCGCGGCCCGTCGCCAGACACGAACCCCGACAACGCCCACGGAGACGAAGATGCCCAGCACGACCAACAGCAAGGGGATGCCACCGGCCAGCAGCACCTGGAAGATCCAGTTGTGCGGGGAATCGAGAGTGTCGGCCCAGGTCGAGGCGGACGCGTTCGCATTCAGGAAACCGCTCGCGCCCACACCGAACGGCCGCCCCGCGAGCGCATCGATGCTCTGCTGCCAATAGGCGAACCGCGCCTCGAGAGAGGACCCGGAGAGGGGACTCACGCCGAGCAAGCGGTCACGGGTGAACGGCACGGCGAAAGCCCCACCGACGAGGAAAAGCACGGCGCCGCCCGCCACGACGACAATGCGAAGTGCCCGCCCGCGCCCCGGGCCGCGCTCAGAGTGAACCAATTCGACGGACTTTTTGCCCGAAACACGCGTGGGAAGGCTGTTTTTGATCGTTTTACCCGAAAACTCCGTCGAATTGGTTCGGCGACGGGCAAGGCGCAGGCGGGCAAGTTCGAGCGCCGAGAGGGTGACGAGCACAACGAAGGCGGCGACGAGTCCCGCACGCGACGCCGACAGAACGACCGTCGCAAGGGACAGAACCAGGGCCGCGCTCAGAACGGCACGCTCGCCCACAGTCACGGCGGTCGCGACGACCTGGCCTCGGGCAGCGGATGCCGCGCCGCCGGTCGCGGGAGCGGCGTGCGGCGCCCATGCGCGCAGTACGGGCAGCGCGAGCAGCGCCAGGAACAACGCACCCAGGACACCCTGGTCCGTTGCGTTGCCGGTGAGCGCTCCGGGGCGGGCGAGGTCGGAGGGGAACGGCCGGGCACCACAGGCCTCCAACACCGAGACGAAGCCCAGCAGCAGGGCCGCACCAGCGACCGCGCGCACAAGTGTCCGTGTCCGCGACGCCCCGGCCGTGGCCGCGGCCTCGGCCGCAGAGTCAGTCCCGGGCCCCAGCACGCGCGCGCCCGCCCAGACCGCACCGAAGTAGACGGGGAGGGTGACCAGGCCCTCGTAGCGCGGCCATCGGCCCCACAGCTGGGAGGCCGGCGCTGCGGACAGGAGTACGGCGGTCAGGGCGATGGCCGCAGCCACCGAGCTCGCGGCGACAAACCAGCGCGGAAGTCGTCCCCGTGCGCCGGACAGCGCGGCAAGGACGACCGCAATGGCAGCGAGGGCATCCTTGGGGAGGAACCAGCGCACGAAGGCGTCCGGCCAGAGTGCGACCGAGGCCAGCACGAGCAGCCAGATCGCGATTGCGCCCAACCGTTCGCGGGCGCGGCCGGATCGGCTCATGTACCTAGTCCTCCGGCACTCGCGCACCGCCACGCTCACGCGTGGACCCCCTCAGAAATCGCAATCTCGGGCCCCTGGCCTGAGCAATTCTGACCTGCCCACCGTATCCGCTGGCCCGACGGCCCGCAAACCCGCGCCAATCCGGGCAGCCGGTTGCCAGCGGGGAGGAATACAGTGGACGGATCGATGGTGACGTGGTCCACAACCCGACGCCGTCGGACCGGTCCTCACCCGCTCATGTCCGGGAGGTGCTGTGATGTTCGACTCGGTCGCTGAACGCCGAGGGCAACCAGACCGCGACGGGCGCGCCCAGCGGCATCCCCGACTGCGCCGCTGGATGCTCGGCCTCGCCGCCACCTACCTGGTCTTCCTCGCACTCATCGCATTCTGGCCGACGCCGGTGGATGGCAGCCTCGATGGCACTCTCACCCAGGTGCTCGGGTGGTTGCACGCCCATGGCGCCCCGGACTGGCTGCGGTACAGCCTGGTGGAATTCACCGCGAACATTGTTCTCTTCATCCCGGTGGGAATGTTCATCGTGGTCCTGGCCGGGAAATCCCGCTGGTGGCTCGGCATCGCGGCCGGCTTCGCTGCGAGCTGCACGATCGAACTCGGCCAGTTGGTCTTCCTGCCGGCCCGGTTCGCCACGCTGAACGATGTCCTGGCCAACACGAGCGGCTCCGTCATCGGCGTGCTGCTCGGCTTGCTGGTGCTGCACCTGGCCTCCCGAAACCTCGAGCCGACCACCCCGCGTGCGGATATCCCTGCACCGGCCACCCGTTGAGCCGTCATCCCCTTCTCGGCGGCGGCTACGGCGCCGGCACCGTCTGCATGGTCTGGTACTCCGGCTCGAACGTGTCGAGGGTGTCCGTCTGAAAGACGTGCTGCACCGTCTGCATTTTCGCCAGGTCGAGGTTCACGATCGATTGCCCGTCGCTCGACACCCCGATTCCCTTCGTCGGCGCCGTGAAGAACGTGAAGTCCGTCGAGCGGATGCTCGCCAGCGACCCCGCAAGCGCCGTCAGGTAGTCCACGTTGAGGCCTTCGTCCACGGCAACGAATGGGCGTACCGCAGACAACAGGGCGGACACCTTGCCGGGATCGGTCAGCGTCTCCGGCTGCATCGCCTTGGTGAGCGTTGCCCTCATCACCAGCTGCTGGTTGCGCACCCGTTGGAAGTCCCCGTCGGGGAACGCCCGCCACTCCCGCGCGAAGGCGAGGGTCTCGTCGCCGGTGAGATGCTGCACCCCTGACGGGTAGTAGTGGTCGCTCGCAGAGGACTGGAACCCCACCGGGTTCAGGATGTCCACCCCGCCGAGCGTGTCGGTGAGCCCCTTGTACCCGGCATAGTCGACGAGTGCGACGTGGTCGATGCGGGTGCCGATGAGTCCTTCGATCGTCTGCACGGCGAGCGGCACGCCCCCATACGAGAGCGCCGCATTGATCTTGTCCGAACCGAAGCCGGGCAGGTCGATCCAGCTGTCCCGCAGGATCGACATCACGTAGACGTGGTGCCGGTCCGCCGGAATGTGTACAACCATGATGGTGTCGGAGCGCTGCTTACTGATGTTCACGATCGAACCGTTGACCTTGTCCCACGTGTCCGAGCCCAGCAGCAGAATGTTCTGCGCCCCTGCGGCGAGCCCGGTCGAGACCGGCGGCCGGGCGGCATCCGCGGGAAACGGGTGGGACAAGGTGGGGAGCTTGAGGTCGAAGAGCCGCCCCACGATGGACCCGATGCTCGCGACACCGGCACCCGCAGCGAGGAGGAGGACGAGCACGATGGAGGTGATTCGCCAGGCCCCCGACGGCTGGCGCACAGCGGCCGCCTCCGTCACGATTCTCGATTCGGGTTCGACACGGTGGGCCTCCAGCAGTCGCGGTGCAAGAACGGTGCGATTCAGGTGCAAACAATATAGCTCGGGCCACAAACCGCGGCCCGGGGCTGAACGACCAAAAACACCCGTAAACGGGGGTGACACGCCGTCCATCCCCCCCGCAATGACGCCGTAACCTTTCCTCACTACCCTGAAGGCATGACCACGAAGATAACCAAAGCCGTCATCCCCGCCGCCGGGTTGGGAACACGATTCCTGCCCGCCACGAAGGCCATGCCCAAGGAGATGCTCCCGGTCGTAGACAAGCCGGCAATCCAGTACGTTGTGGAGGAAGCCGTCGGCGCGGGCCTCACCGACGTGCTCATGGTCACGGGCCGCAACAAGAACGCGCTCGAGAACCACTTCGACCGGATGACCGAGCTCGAAGACCTCCTCGAGAAGAAGGGTGACCAGGACCGCCTCGCCAAGGTGCGTTTCGCCACCGGCCTGGCCGACATCCACTACGTGCGCCAGGGCGACCCGCTCGGCCTCGGTCACGCCGTATTGCGTGCAAAGATGCACATCGGCCACGAGCCCTTCGCCGTTCTCCTGGGCGACGACATCATCGACGACCGCGACGTGCTGCTCTCCAAGATGCTCACCGAGCAGGGCAAGCGCAACGCCACGATCATCGCCCTGATGGAGGTCGAGCCGGAGAGCATCCACCTCTACGGTTGCGCCGCGGTCGAGACAACGGATGACCCCGACGTGGTGAAGGTCACCGGTCTGGTCGAGAAGCCCTCCGCAGCGGATGCCCCGTCGAACCTGGCCATCATCGGACGGTACGTGCTCCGCCCCGAGATCTTCGAAGTGTTGCAGAACACCAAGCCCGGCAAGGGCAACGAGATCCAGCTCACCGACGCCCTGCAGGTGATGGCGGTCAACCCGCAGTTCACCGGCGGCGTCTACGGAGTCATCTTCCGCGGCCGCCGCTACGACACCGGCGACCGGCTCGACTACATCAAGGCCATCGTGCAGCTCGCGGTCGACCGTCCCGACCTGGGCCCGGACCTGCGCGTCTGGCTCCAGAAGTTCGCCGCGACCCTCGAGTGAACCTAGAGTAAGGCGAATGAGACCCGCGTCGACCCGCGTTCAGAATCCTCGAGCGCGGGCCAAGCTGGCTGCCGTGGGGGTGTGCCCTGATTCTCCTGGGCATCGCGTACTCCAGTCACGGCGCACTGGCTGCGATCCCGGAGGCCGTCGGAACCGGTCTCGCCTGCCTGGTGTTCGTGCTGTCGGGCACGCTGGTTCGACGCTTTCGGGACCGTGTGACCCGACCGGTCGTGACGAGCCTTCTGCTGCTGGCGATCAGCGCCAGTCTCGTCGCCACCGGGCTGTCCTCTCTGGTCGACCTCAAAGGGGCCGACTTCGGGACACCCATCGTTTCTGTAGCGGTCGCGATCGCGATCAGTGTCGCCTTGTTGTTCCTGGCGGAGGCCTTCATTCCGCGACTCCCCCGCCTCATCCAGACCGGGTTCACGCAGCTTGCCCAGGTGAGCCTGATGGTGATCCTCACCCACAGCGCCGTGCTCTGGCTGATGCGCACCCCGCCGCCCGGGTCGACTGTTCCGCCGTTCGGACTGACGGTTTCGTTCCTGGTGGCCTTGGTCGTGCCCTGGATGGCGGCGCTGGTCATCGCACGCACGCCCCTCTCCGCGTTCCTGATCGGGATTCCTCAGATACCGTTCCCCCACGCCAGGTCAGCGCAGCACCGGTAACCGGGCCCCTCGAGCCGTCCACTCTTGTTGCGTCCAGGGACCGTTCACCGTCCGCCCCTACGGCATCCGAGGTCCCACGCGCTCCCTTTGGGGGGCAGCAGTGCCCCGCACGCCACCCTATGATTCGGAGTACTGCATCCGGGTGGTTTCACCCTCTTAACCTCGTGATGGCAGCGATGTCAGGGGGAACACATGCGCGCATTCCGGGCTGCAGGCATTCGGTCCGCACCACGCGGACGGATTGCCTCCCTGCTGGCGTGCGCCCTGATGGTGTCGCTGCTCTCGGGCTTCGCCGTAAGTGAGCCCGCCCAGGCGGCCACCGCAACCACGATCAGCGGCACGATCAGGCCCAACCCATCGCCTCCGCCCCAGGGCGGGCCCATTCCAGATTTTCAGTTTGTCCAGGTGACCGCGTACACACTCACCGGCGTCGCCGTCGACACCTGGCGGGACGTGGCGACGTACACCCTTCAGGTGCCACCGGGCACGTATCGCATTGTGGCGACGGTCTCGACAGTGACCTCGAACGACACCGTCTATGCTCAAACCTGGTTCGGGAACACGTCCTATCAGCAGGAAAGCTCGACTGTTTTCGCTTCCAGCACTCCCGTCACCGGGGTCGACGTGACCATGAACTACGGCGGCTCGCTCTCTGGGCACATTAGTGGCCCGGCCCCGTCGGACTATGGCACTCTCGCCCATGTCATCGCCACGGCCTATCTGTTCGACCCGGTCTCGAATTCGTACGCTGTCGTGAGCAACGGCGGGGCCGATCCGACGGGCGCCTTCACCGTGGGCGGACTTCCGGCCGGGTCCTATGCCGTGGAGTTCTCACAGCTGAACAGTCTGCCCGTTTTCGCGGACCGGTTCTACGGCGGGGGCACGCAGGCAGCCGGCAGTGTGCTCGTTCCGGTGGAGACAGGCCAGACGACGACAGGCATCGATGGCACGCTGCCCGCGTGGAAGACCACTGTGTCTCGTATCTCCGGCGCCGATCGACTCGAAACGGCTGTAGCCGTCTCACGGTCGGGATTCACACCCGGCGTGCCCGTCGTCTATATCGCAAACGGCTATAACTGGCCCGACGCATTGAGCGCGGGCCCGGCAGCGTCCCATCGAAAAGGAGCGCTACTCCTGGTGCCGCCGGACCGCGTCCCCGACGCCGTCGTTGCGGAGATCACCCGCCTCCAGCCCCAGCGCATTGTCGTGGTCGGCGGGGAGGCATCCGTTTCACAGGCCGTGTTCAGCCGCCTGCAGGGGCTGAACCGGAATGTCGTGCGCATCGGCGGACGGGACCGCTACGAGACCTCCCGGAAGATCGTCACAGACGCATTCGGTCCCGACATCGAAGGCGGCCGAATCTTCGTCGCGAGCGGACTCAACTTCCCCGACGCACTCTCGATCGGTCCCGCCGCAGCTAGGTACGAGGCGCCCGTGCTGCTCGTCGACGGTTCCCTGCCCTTCCTTGACCAGGACACCTTTGACTACTTCAAGAGTTTTCAGTTTGCGATTCGTGAGGTCTTCGTCGTCGGCGGCCCGGATGCCATCCGGCCGAAGATTGTCGCCCAGCTGGGGTACTTCGACCACTGGGGCCAGGTGATGGTCCATCCCAGTGGGGTGGATCGCTACGACACCAACCGGCAGGTCAACAACCTATTCTTTGCCGGCATGCCGTCCGACTCCAGTGGCACGGCCTTCCTCGCCAACGGAACCGGTTTCGCCGATGCCCTCGCCGGGGTGCCGTTGGCGGGTCTCTCGCGTTCCCCACTGTTTCTGAC
Organism: Cryobacterium sp. 10I5; assembly: GCF_035019865.1. NCBI lineage: Bacteria > Bacillati > Actinomycetota > Actinomycetes > Micrococcales > Microbacteriaceae > Cryobacterium > Cryobacterium sp. 10I5. Next base: position 11,767 of record NZ_JASJVI010000004.1, on the reverse strand, counting down.
ACCGGGAGACTGCGTCCCGACGCAGACCGTCCACGATATGCAGGCCCTCAGGTCGAGCCACGTCACGGTTCTTGGTGGCGTCGCCAGCCTGAGTAGCAACGTGGAGAATCTGGCACCCTGCTGAGCAGGCTCAGACGGATGCAGCCGCGAGCCTGGGGATCAACGTCTCCAGGAAGGCGGCGGTGTCTTCCCAGCCCTCGACAGCAAAGCACTCGACGCCGAGCGCGAGCACCGGGTAGTCGTTGCCGTTCTCGTCGAGCCGGTCGCCGACGAAGAGCATGTCGTCGAGGGGAACCCCGGTCAGTTGGGCGAGCTTCTTCATACCGTAGGCCTTGTCGATGCCCTGTCGGGTGATGTCGACCGAAGTTGAACCTCCGGAGCGCACCTCGAGGTCGGGCAGCAGCGCCTGCACGGCTTCACGCAAAGTGTTCTTCTTGCTTCCGGTCGGATCCCAGGCGACCTTGGAGGCCACGGGAGCGGCCTGGCCGAGTGCCGAGAACGTGATCTGTGAACCGCGGTCTTCCAGGATCGGGCCCCAGGTGTCGCTTTCCCAGTAGCCGAGTTCGCGTGCCGTGGTCTCCACGGCCGCGAGCGCCCGTGACTTCTGGTCATCGGTGAGGTACTCAGCGTAGATCTGCGTCCAGCCACCCTGCTTATGCAGGAAATACTGCGTACCGCACGTGGGCATCAGGTGCAGGCGGGCCAGGGTCTTGTCGTCAACGTCGATGAGGTTGTCGATCAGCTGCATGTGGAACTGGCCGATCTGCCCCCCCGAGATCACGCAGACCTCCACGACACCGAGCAGGCGAACCATCAGGTCCGCCATCCTCGGGTCGATGGGGGACTTTGACGCGGCAAGAGTGTCATCGAGGTCGAAGGCGACAAGGCGGGGAAGAGTCGTCATGGCAGTGCTGCGTTCCTTACTAATGGACGTGAAAGTCGAGCTGCTCGCCAGAGGCGTCCGTTACGGACGACCGAGACCATGGTACGTCCACCCGGCGGCACGCCATGCGGCGGCGTCGAAAGAGTTGCGTCCGTCGATGACGATCTTGTCCTTGACCAGGTTGCCAACCCAGACCGGGTCCAGGTGGCGGAATTCAGGCCACTCTGTCACCAGAACGACAGCGGCCGCGTCGCGCAAGGTCTCCTCGAGGTCAGTCGAGTAGGTGAGCTGCGGGTGCCGGGCCTTCGAGTTCTCGATGCCCTGCGGGTCAGTCGCCACGACATTGGCGCCGAGACCGTGGAGTTGCACCGCGACGTCGAGGGCGGGCGAGTCACGCACATCGTCCGAATGCGGCTTGAAACTCAGACCGAGCACAGCCACCTTTTTGTTGTAGACGCGGCCTCCCAGGGCTGACACGGTGAGGTCAATCGCGCGCTGACGACGACGCAGGTTGATCGCATCAACCTCTTTGAGGAAGGCCACCGAGTCGCCACGGCCGAGTTCTTCGGCACGAGCAGTGAAGGCGCGGATGTCTTTCGGCAGGCATCCGCCGCCGAAGCCGACGCCCGCACCGAGGAAGCGGCGTCCGATGCGGTTGTCGTAGCCGATCGCGTCCGCCAGCTGGGTGACATCGGCTCCGGTGACCTCGGCGATTTCGGCCATGGCGTTGATAAAGCTGATCTTGGTGGCGAGGAACGCATTCGCCGCGACCTTCACGAGTTCGGCGGTGGCGAAGTCGGTGATCACAAGCGGGGTCTCCGCGGCGAGGGCGGCAGCATAGATCTCATTGAGGAGCGCGGTCGCGTGGTCACCCGGCTCCCCGGCGGCAACACCGTAGACGAGGCGATCGGGGCTGATGGTGTCTTTCACTGCGAAGCCCTCCCGCAGGAACTCGGGGTTCCAGGCGAGGGTTGCGCCGGTGCCGGATGCCTCCACGATGCCCGCGAGACGACGAGCGGTCCCGACCGGGACCGTGCTCTTCCCTACGACGAGATCTCCGTCGCCCAGATGAGGGAGGAGTGCTTCCACGGCGACGTCCACGTATGTCAGGTCTGCGGCGTAGCTGCCAGGCTTCTGCGGGGTGCCGACGGCGACGAAGTGCACCCGGGAGCCGGCAACCTCGGATATATCCGTGCTGAACCGGAGCCGACCCGTGGCCATCGCCGACGTCAGGATCTCGGGAAGGCCGGGTTCGAAGAACGGCGGGAGACCGACAGCAAGCTGTGCGATCTTCTTCGCGTCAACGTCGATCCCGACGACCTCGTGCCCGAGTTCCACCATGGCGGCCGCGTGCACGGCTCCCAGATACCCACAGCCAATGACAGAAATCTTCATGCGTGCAACTCCATAGCTAAACCATACCGGGACCCTGCGAACGCCCCGGGCGCTGCTCCATCGAGCGGTCAGCGGCGCCCCGCTTCCCGACCCGCGGCCGCTGACACCCCGAAGCTGCTGCGTCCCACACGCCAAACGGCCCCGCACCGAGGTGCGGGGCCGTTCTAGGGGGAACCTCGAAACCCGACAGCACGATGGGGGTGCCGACGAGGTCGGAGTAGGTCTTGACGCGCTGCACCGTGAAGCTGCTGCCCTGGGCCAGGTCGCTCGTCGTGCCGCTGGCCTGCGTGGAGACGAAGACCTTCGCGACGGCGCTGTACTTGGGAGTCTGCAGGATGGAGTACGTCGAGGCTGCGGCGACCGCAACGAGCGCGAGCAGCAGGATCATCACCCAGCTCTTGCGCAGAATGCGAATGTAGTCGCGAAGTTCCACGCGGCGGCCTTTCCCTGAAGTGCACAGCAAGGCCCGTAGATTGTGCCCCCCAGTCATGTTCTCACAGGTTGGAGCCATACCGCCACGCGCGCGGGGGCCGCCCGGCGTCGCAACGCCGAAAGGTATCGTCGAAATCGAGCGAGGGCGTGCATTGCGGCGGTAGTCTGACCCAATGGGCTTCACATTTGTATGCAATTCGGCGGATCGGAAGTCGTCTCCCCCGCGCTGCGACGGCCCGCACCTGACCCCACCACAGACGACCGGCTAATGAGCGATTCAGGGGGGAATCGCACACGACGGCCCAGCGAGTCTCTGGGGAAGTTCTTCCGGACCGAACTGATGGTCACGTTCCATCCCGGGATGTTCGACGGCGCCCGCCGTGCGGGCCTGCTGCTCGGGAGCCTGACGACGGCGGCCGCCCTCGCGCTGTTCGTCTACGTTCTGGGGCCGGAAGAGAGTGCGGCCCCACATGCGGGCCTGTTCGTCGTCATCGCGGGGATCTCACTCGCTGTCGGTCTTCTGTCCATCCTGTTGCGCCGCTTCTTCAACCAAACCGTGCGCAAGATCGTGCTCACCTTCGTCCTGGTCGACACCGCCGTCAGTGTCTACCTGACCGACACCACATCCTCGGCCCTCGCAATGAGCACCTGGATCCTTGTGGCGCTGGCCCTGTCGTACATGTTCCTGCCGATCGTGCAGTCGCTGCCGTTCGCCGTCGCCGGCACTGTGCTTGTCACCACGGCGCTGTTCCTGCACCCCGGAATGCGCGGCATCGACCTGCTCCTGATCATCCCCGCGGCGATCATGGCGAATTTCGGCCTGCACTGGCTTGTCACGAGCGCGCTCAAGTCGGAGACCGATGAGCTGACCCGGCTCGGCAACCGGGTCTACTTCGAACGGATCCTGAACGACCATGTGCGGAATGCCCGCCCCGAGGACGTTGCGACCGTTGTGTTGATGGACCTGGACCACTTCACCCTCACGAACGAGGTGCGGCAGCGCGACTTCGGCGACACGGTGCTGATCGACTTCGCCGCACACTGCACACAGCTCGGCGGCCCGGACTCGGGAACGGTGGTCGCCCGCACCAGCGGCGATGAATTCGCGGTGCTGCTGCCGGGCATGACCGCCCCGGAGGCCGAGGCCGCCGTGCAGCGCATGCGGTCGGTCCACGGGTTCTCCGCGGGCATCGCCGGCCATGAGCCGGGCGAGTCCGCCTCCGGGCTCCGCACACGGGTAACCGAGGCGCTCTCGAGCGCCAAGCGGGCCGGGCGCGGGACCACCCGCATCCACGGCGGGCACTACGCCACCGCGACGGCGGTCGGCCAGGCCATCGCGAACGGGGAGTTCAGCCTCGTCTTCCAGCCGATCGTGGACCTGCGCACCCGGCGGGCCGTGGGCGCCGAGGCGCTGCTGCGCTGGACGCACCCGACCCGGGGCGCGATCTCGCCGGTCGAGTTCATCCCGCTGTGCGAGGCGAGCGGTGCGATGCCGCGCCTGGGCGACTGGATCGTGGACACCGCCGTGATGACCGCGTCGACGTGGACGATGCCGGTCGAGCCGGGGGCGCCGCCGTTCTACGTGAGCGTGAACGCCTCGGGCATCGAACTCGGCGACCCGCACTACGCCGACCGGCTGCTCGCTCTGTGCACGGCTGCGGCGCTGCCGGCGGGCGCGCTCAAGATCGAGCTCACCGAGAGCGACTACGTCGTGGAGTACGGCGCGGTGCACGCGAACATGGCCCAGCTGCAGACGTCGGGCATCCCGATCATGATCGACGACTTCGGCACCGGCTCGTCGAACCTCGAGCGGCTGAGCGAGGTGCGGGCGAACGTGCTGAAGATCGACCGCCGCTTCATCTCGGGGATCGGCTGCGCCGCCGACGACGCCCCTCTCGTGCAGTCGATCCTCGGGCTGGCCCGCGGGCTCGGCAGCAGCGTCATTGCCGAGGGCGTCGAAACGGATGTCCAGGCCGACTGGCTCGAGGAACACGCGTGCCGTTTCGCGCAGGGATACCTCTTCTCCCGGCCCGTGGCATCCGACGACCTTGCCGCGGTGTGCGCGGGCTTGAGCGCGCGGGCGGCACGATAGCTTGAGTGCATGACATCCGCTGCTCCCGCCACTCCCCCAGGTCGGCGCGTGCGCTGGGGCGTCGACGACGCGGCCGCCGGCGCGGTCGGGGCGATCCTGCTCGTGCTTGCGGCCGACTGGGCGCTCAGCCACGGCTACCTCACCGACCCGCGACTCGTCGAGGTGCTCAGCTACCTCGTGGTGTGGGTGCCACTTCTCGGAAGCGTGCTCGTGGCCTGCTACCTGCGCGGCTCCCGCTCGCTCGCCCGCGACGTCGGGCTGCGCTTCCACCCGCTCGACCTGCTCTGGGGGCTCACGATCGGGCTGCTGACCCGGGTGGTGGCGAGCCTGTTCGAGATCGCCGGCTACGGGCGGATCGGCACCGGGAGCGTCACTCTCGACGCCCCGGCGCACGACGCCTGGTGGATCGTGCTGTCGCTCCTCGCGCCGGTGCTGATCGCTCCCGTCATTGAGGAGCTGTTCTTCCGCGGCCTCCTGCTGCGGGCGGTCGCCGCGGCGACGGATGCCCGCCGCCCGGTTGCCCTGGCCCTCGCGTGCACGGTGAGCGCACTGGTGTTCGCGCTGTTGCACGTGGTAGATGCCGGTTCGCCGACCGTGCTCTGGGTGGTCGGGGCCGGGACGTTCGTGTTCGGGCTCGCGGCGGCATCCGTCACCGCGGTCACCGGGCGGCTCGGCGGGGCGATCATCGCGCACGTGGTGTTCAACGGACTCGTGGTGGTGCCGGCGCTGCTCGGGTAGACGGCGGGGGAACTCCGAACGGCCCCCGCACCTGCGCGCGGGGGCCGTTCGTGGTGCACAGGACTACGGTGCGACGGCGAATGCGTCGAGCTGCTGGGCGACCGCGGAGGAAACCGAGGTGGGCCCACCCAGGACGACGATGCGGCCCGGCTTCAATCGCGTGAGCTCCGCCTGAATCGCGGCCGGGATCCACCCTTCCGGAACCAGCAGCACGGGCGCCTTGTCGATCCCGGCCACCGGGGCGACCGAGAGGGCATCGGGGAAATTGAACCCATTGGCGACGTAGACGACCGGCACACCCGGGTCAAACGCGGACTGCGAGATGGCCGCCGACGTGGCAAAACGGTCGCCCCCTGCGATTCGGGTGACCGTTCCCGTGGTGTACCCCTGCAACGCGGTCGCGACCGATTCAGAGACCGAATCGAATCCGCCGAGGACGACAACCCGTCCGGGCTTGAGCCGGGTCAGTTCGTCCTGAATCACCGCCGGAATGCGATCCGCCGGGACCAGCAGCACGGCGGCACCGCTCTTGCCGGCGACCGGAGCGGCCGAAAGGGCGTCGGGGAAGTTGTACCCGTTCGCTATGTAGACCACGGGAACCTCGGGGCTGAACGCGATAGCGGAGACTGCCGCCGACGTGGCAAACCGGTCAGTACCGGCCGTCCGTGTGACCGTGCCCGTCGTGAATCCCTGCAACGCCGTGAAAACGGTATCGGACACGGACGCCGCACTTCCGAGTACCACGATGCGCTGCGGCTTCAACCGCGTCAACTCGGCCTGAATCGGCGCCGGGATGAAACCTGACGGGACCAGCAGCACGGGAGCCTTGTCCTTACCCCCGACCGGAGCCACCGAGAGGGCATCGGGGAAATTGGACCCGCTGGCCACATACGCCACCGAGACACCCGGATCAAACGTCGCCGCGGAAATCGCAGACGACGTCTCAAACCGGTCCGAACCCGACAAGCGGGTGACATTGGTCGGCAGCGGGACATCACTCAGTTCGGCATCAATGTTCGCGACTGTGGACGCCACACCGACCGTCAGGGGCTTTGCGGAGGCGAGAGTGCTGGCGTTGTCGAAGTATTCAGGAACAAGGCCGGAGTTGCTGTCATACCCGACAAATCCGACCTTGTAGGTACCGGCCATCAACGACCCGATCGAATAGGACCCATCGAGCTTGGTCGGTGCGCCGGTGACATAGTCACCGCTCTCGGCGGAATACACGTCGACATAACTCTGCGCGACCTTGGGAACGCCGCCCAGGGTCTGGGTCACTGTTCCGCTGATCGCACCTGCTGCCTGCAGGTTTACGTCGATGCCGGGCAGCGTCGATTGGGCGCCCACGGTGACGGTCGTGGCGGACGTGAAGTCGATCGAATCCGTGTACCACTTGGAGACGACCCCGGAGTCGCTGCTGACGAACCTGATCTTGTAGGTGCCGGCCGCGAGCCCGGTGAGGGAATATTCTCCGGCGCTATCCGTCTGGGCATAGTACGACCAGGACTGGTACTGACTGCTCGGAGCCGTCGAGTCCGTGGCCGTGACCGACACGTTGGCGATGGGCTGCGTGGAACCCGCCTGGGTTGCGGTGACCTTCCCGGTTACCGTCGATCCGGCTTCCAGGACGGCATCGATTCCTGCCGTCGCCTTGCCCGCAGCAACGACAACCCGTTGAGCCGACGCGAAGCTCGTCGCGTTGTCGTAGAACTCCGAAATGGTCGCCGAACTACCGGCACCGAAGTACAGAACGTAGCTGCCCGCCGCGAGCGAGCCAACGGAATAGTGGCCGTTTCCATCCACCTGAGCGTAGCCCGCGTATCTTTGGCCCTCGCCCGTGAACACGGTGATACCGGAGGCCGTCGAGGGCGTGACGACGCCTTTGATATCCTGCGTGATCGTGCCGCTGATCGATCCGGTGCCCGGGTCGGCGAGGGCATTGGCCGGCGTTGCGCCGGCGAGCGTGCCCACAACGAGCAACGCAGATATGGCCAGGATCGCAGCAAGGCTGCGCTCCCGGATTCGGTGATTGATGTTCCCCATGACAACTCTCATTTTTTTTCCGGCGCGCCGGCCAGCGTGACGACCGCTGCGTACGCGCGGAGGTAACCCCCCGGATCGAACCTTATTGCCCGGTCACGCGCCCGGTCAAACTCTCCTAGCGTGTTCGTCTGGCAGGTCTGCGACCATCCCGCGAAACAGCTGGCGCGCAGCGGTTGCGCGGCACCTAAAATGGGGGGACGGCTCCGGTTCACGGATCTGTTAGACAGGTCGGGACGCGACAGCGATCCGACGGGGGCCCATGATTCAGGACACGCGCACGCGCAGAGCAATCCGGCGTCGTGAGCGCCTCGCCCAACGGCTGGTTCTCGGGCTGACCCGTGGACTGGCGGGACTCGTCGCGGTCGTCGTGCTGGCGGCATCCGCCCTCGTCTTCGCCCCGGCCGCGAACGCCGGAACCGACGACTACCCGGCCCAGTGGAAGAACGCGCCGATCGACTCGACGTTCGACACCTGGCTCGAGTACAACCGCGAGTGCACCTCGTTCGTCGCCTGGCGGCTGCACTCCCGGAACGGGTTCGAGATGCCGTTCCACAACGACGCCACCGGCTGGGCCGATGATGCCCGCGCCCGCGGCTACACCGTGGACATGAACCCGACCGTCGGCGCGGTCGCCTGGTGGGCCTACGGGCACCTCGCCTGGGTCGAGTCGGTCAACCCCGGCGGCACGGTGACGGTCGAAGCGTACAACTGGCGCACGGTTACCGGCGGCCACGACGGCGCCTATCACGAGAGCACCTATTCGGCGAGTGCGCCGTCGGGGTACATCCACTTCAAGGACTCCGGCTCGGGCGTGCACTCGGGCGACTTCGTGAGCTACCGGGGCGACGTGTACCGCATCGCGGGCGGGGCTCCGATCTACGTATCCAACTGGGCGACGTTCGGCGGGGTCAAACCAACAATCGCGCTCTCCGACTCGCAGTGGGCGGGCCTGCGCCCCTACCCGGCCGACGGCACGCTCGTTTCGGCGCAACCGAGCCAGCAGGTGTTCACCATCGTCGGAGGCGCTCCCCTCTACATCTCCGACTGGGCGACGGTCGGCGGCGCGAAGCCGACGGTGTCGATCGGCGACGACGATATCCAGAACGCGGGGTCAGCGGATGCCGCGAGCCCGTGGAATCACCTGCGCTTCCATCCGTCTGACGGCACGTTCGTGGCCGCGCAACCAAGCCAGCGGGTCTACCAGGTCACGGGCGGTGCGCCGAGTTATGTCTCAGACTGGGCCTCGGTCGGCGGGGTTCAGCCGGTCACCAATGTAGGTGACGACGTGATCCGGAACGCCGGGACTCCGGATCACGCCAGCCAGTGGAGCCACCTGCGGCAACGGCTGTTCGGCGCGGATCGATTTGAGACGTCTGCGGCCCTCTCGGCCTGGCGTTTTTCCTCGGGAGTCAGCACCGTTTATGTCGCGAACGGATTCAACTTTCCGGATGCCCTCTCCGGTGCAGCGCTCGCCGGCGGTCAGGGCACGTCGGTGCTCCTCGTCACGGCCGACGCGATCCCGGCGGCGATCGAGGCGGAGTTGACGCGGCTGAAGCCTCGACGCATCGTGGTGCTTGGAGGAGAGGACGCGGTCTCGGCATCCGTGGCCGAGCAGCTCGCGACGTTCACAACCGGTGGCGTCGTGCGGATCGCGGGGCTGGACCGCTACGAAACGTCGGCGGCGATCTCGCTGAGCGGCTTCGCTCCGGCACGCCCGGTCGTCTATGTGGCGAACGGGTCGAACTTTCCGGACGCGCTCTCGGGAGCTCCGGTCGCGGGCAGCCAGGGCGCGCCGGTTCTGCTCGTGCAGGAGGACGTGATCCCTGCCGCCATCGCAACCGAGCTGACGCGGCTGAAGCCGGGGCGGATCGTGGTGCTCGGCGGGGAGAGCTCGGTCGGGGCATCCGTTGTGGCGCAGCTCGGGACGTTCACGACGGGAGCAGCCGGAGCCGTGACCCGGATCGCCGGCGACGATCGTTTCGCGACATCGGCGGCGATCTCCGCGGCGACTTTCGCTCCCGGGTTGCCGGTCGTGTATCTGGCCAGCGGAAGCAACTTCCCGGACGCTCTTTCGGGAGCGGCGGTGGCAGGCGACGCGGACGCACCGATCCTTCTCACTCGTGCCGACAACATCCCGGCGGTGGTCCAGGCCGAGTTGAACCGGCTCCGCCCGGGGAAGATCGTGGTGCTCGGCGGCGAGAACTCCGTGAACAGCGCGATCCTGCCGTAGGGGGCTGACGACCCGCGAAGGCCTGAGCGGCCTCCAGACGGTGTCGCGCCACGTCCGTGAGGTGTCGCATATCGACGTTCCCACGGCCCACGAAGGTCGATTTGCGACACCTCACGGAAGCCCGCACGAGTGTTGGTGGTGCGGAGGGGGGGAACTAGATGTCGAGAACCAGCTCGGCGGAGGTCGCCCGGGACACGCAGGGGTACATCACACGCAGGGAGTCCTTTTCGTCGTCGGCCATCACCGAGTCGAGGTGGTCGGGGGTGCCGGTGACGACGCGCACCTCACAGGTACCGCAGACGCCCGTGCGGCAGGAACCCAGGATCGGCATCCCGTTGTTCTCCAGGGCATCGAGGATGCTCTCGCCGGCTTCCACGTCGAAGGTCACGTCGCTGCGGGCGCAGGTCACGGTCACGGCCTGGGGTTCCTGGGCGGATTCCCGGTCGAGGGCGACGAAGCGTTCGAAGTGCATCCGCTCCCGGGGCACGAGCGCGGCGACGGCCTGCATCAGGGATTCCGGGCCGCAGCAGTACACGTCGGCGCGCGCCGCGAAGGCTCCCGGCGCAGTGGGCGTTCCGAGGGCGTCGCGGCCTCCGAAGGCGGCGATCAGGAGTTCGCTCGCCTCGGGTTGCACGAGCTGCTCGTCGCGGGCGAAGACCGCGACCCGGTCGGGGTAGCGTTCGAGCAGGTCGTCGAGGAACGCCATCGTGCGGCGACTGCGGCCCAGGTAGACGAGCTTCCAGTCGCGGCGAGCGGGCAGGGACTCGATCATTCCCATGATCGGGGTGATCCCGATCCCGCCGGCGATAAAGAGGTATGCCGCGGCGGGTTCCAGGTCGAAGTGGTTGAGCGGGCCGGATACCTCGAGCACGAGGCCCGGCGCGAGGTTCGCGTGGATCCAGGCGCTGCCGCCCCGCGAGGTTTCGGTCTGCAGCACGGCGATGTCGAGGTGCGAACGCTCGGCGGGGTCACCGCAGAGCGAGTACTGCCGTTCGAGGCCGTTCGGAAGGTGCAGGGTGATGTGTGCGCCCGGGTGCCAGGCCGGCAGCAGCTCTGGTTCGGATCCGGCGGAGGGCACGGGGACCAGGCGGATGCCGAGGACCCCGTCGGCGACGCGGGTCACTGCCGCGACACGCATGGTGCGCGTCTCGGGCAGTGCGGGGGCCGGGCGGTTGCCGCGGGCGGCATCCGTTGGACGGCCGGCGGCAACACCGGACCCGCGTTTGGCCGCGACGAGGCGCAGCACGACGGCGAGCATCGCCAGGAGGATCAGCCCGATCGAGACGACCCGGTACCAGCTTGTGCCGACGTCGGTTCCGGTGAAGGCGGCGTGGAAGGAGACGAGGATGAGGGTCGCGTAGCTCGAGTAGTGCACGATCTTCCAGAACCGGCGCGGCAGGTAGCGCATCAGCAGCGAGGTTCCCTGCACCGCGACGAGCAGGTAGAACGCGGTGACGCCGAGGGCCACCGGGAGCGCCTTGAAGTGGCTCGAGAACGGCACGAGCACCTCGGCGATGCTGAGGTGCAGCCAGCCGTCGAGCATCAGGGTGAGCATGTGCACGGCGACCATCACGATCGCGGCGCCGCCGAAGTAGCGGTGCAGGTCCTGGAGCCAGGCGGGGTTGTCGATCTGGCGCATCACCCGGGTGGAGAGCAGGATGCCCCAGACCACCGAGAGCGTCATGAGCGCCCAGCCGATGACGGCGCTCGCCCTCGAGATGTACCACCAGAGGTGCGGATCGTTCATGCGTAGTGCTCCCAGTTCGTGGAGGTCGAGACGAGTCCGGTGTCGTCGATGATGAGTCCCGCTGCGCCGACGGTGGGCAGCCAGGCGAGGTAGTCGGCGGTCGGTCGCAGGAAACCCGGCTTGGCGAGCACCTCGGCGCGGGCGCCGGTGGCGGCGATGACGGAGACGGTCTGCACCCGGGTGGCCGCGCTGTCGTGGGTTCGGGGG